>SKQI01000185.1 GCA_007119095.1 Wenzhouxiangella sp.
AGCAGTGATAGAACTGCTTGTCAGTACTGACCGTGAAGGAAGGGCTTTTTTCGTTGTGGAAGGGGCACAGGGCCTTGAATTCGCCGCGGCCGGCCGGCTTCAGATCCAGGCGGGCGCCGATAACTTCAACTATATCGATCCTCTCGAGCAGGCTGTCGATAAAGTCATCGGGTATGCGACCGGGCAACGGTCAGAGTCCGTCCGGGGCTTCAGGCCGACAGTTTGCTGCGAACGCGGGCAGACACGTCCCGCATCTCCGCACGGCCCTGAACACGCGGCTTGACCAGGCCCATCACCGCGCCCATTGAGGCCATGTCAGAGGCACCGGTCTCAGCGACGGCTTGATCAATGATGGCATCCAGCTCTGCCTCGCAGAGCGGCTCGGGCAGGTAGACCTTGAGAAATTCAATTTCCGCCTCTTCAGCCTCGGCCAGTTCCGGCCGCTGACCGGCTCGGTACTGCTCGGCTGACTCCCGGCGCTGCTTGATCATCTTCTCGACGATGGCAAGCACGGCCGCATCGTCAAGCTCGATCCGCTCATCAACCTCGCGCTGCTTGATCGCCGCGGTAATCATGCGCAGGGTGGTCAGGCGCGGCTTGTAGCCGGCCCGCATGGCCTGCTTGACGTCTTCGGAGATTCGAGCTTTCAGAGACATGAGCGCTGTTGATCAACAAGCGCCAGGCGGCGGACGAACTTCAAGCGCGCCCGCTGCGGGCGGGGGTTTAGTACAATCTGCGGCGGTTGACGCGCTCGCGGGAGATCTTGCGCAGGTGACGCTTGACCGCTGCGGCCTTCTTACGCTTGCGCTCCTGGGTCGGCTTTTCGAAGAACTCGCGGCGACGAGCTTCGGCGACGACACCGGCTTTTTCACATGAGCGCTTGAAGCGACGCAGAGCGTATTCAAACGGCTCGTTTTCTTTGACCTTGACGCTGGGCATTATTTCCCGATCCAGTTATTTAGTGGAAAGTCGCCCATTATAACCCGTATTCTTCCTCCCATGCAAAGCATACTTGGCATAGAAACTTCCTGCGACGAAACCGGCGTGGCCGTGTTCAATCCGGAGCGCGGCCTCGTGGCCGATCTGGTGTACACGCAGGCCGACCACGCCGCCTACGGAGGCGTGGTGCCGGAATTGGCCTCGCGCGATCACGTCCGCAAGCTGCCAGGCATGATCAAGCAGGCGCTGGACCAGGCCGACTTGCGCGCCGGCGATCTGGCGGGCGTGGCCTATACGGCCGGACCTGGCCTGGCCGGAGCCCTGCTGGTGGGCGCCTCAGTCGGCGTTGGCCTGGCCCAGGCAGCTGCCGTACCCGCGATTGCCGTCCATCATATGGAAGGTCACCTGCTCTCGCCGCTGCTGGAAGAGCGCCCGCCCGGTTTTCCGTTCGTCGCCCTGTTGGTGTCCGGCGGCCACACCATGCTGGTCGAGGTTCGTGGGGTGGGCAAATACCGCCTGCTCGGCGAAACCCTGGACGATGCGGCCGGCGAGGCCTTCGACAAGACCGCCCGCCTGCTGGGGCTGGGCTTTCCGGGCGGCCCCGAGGTGGCCCGGTTGGCTGAAAGCGGGAACCCGGATCGCTTCGATTTCCCCCGTCCCATGGTCAACCGGCCGGGGCTGGATTTCAGTTTTTCGGGGCTGAAAACCCACACCCGGCAGCTGGTCGCGCGCAGCACGCCCGACGATCACGCCGACATCGCCGCTGGCTTCGAGCGCGCCGTGGTCGACACCCTGGTGATCAAATGCCGCCGCGCCCTGCGCGAAACCCGCTACGACACCCTGGTCATCGCCGGCGGCGTCAGTGCCAACCAGCGCCTGCGCCAGGCCCTGGACCAGGCCCTGCCCGGCCAGGTCTATTACCCGCGTCCGGCTTTATGTACCGACAACGGCGCCATGATTGCCCACGCCGGCTGGCATCGGAGAAAGGAAGGAACCAAAGATGGCCAGATCGCCGTTCGGCCGCGTTGGGCTTTGGAGGAGTTAGTTGCCGTTTAAGGTTTTGAGCCAAGGTGAAGTTCGTGCCGGCGCTTAGCATCGCTCCCGACCGCACGCGCTTGACGGTTTCCGGGCAGGCGCTCCCTCACGCTACACTCTTCTGACCCTGGCTATTCTCCGTTTGCCTTTCCCTTTTCCCTTTCACCTTTTACCCTCTTCACCCATGGACATCGTTTTCATCACCGACCTCGACATCGACACCGTTATCGGCATCTATGACTGGGAGCGCGAAATTCGTCAGACCGTGCGCCTGAACATTGAAATGAATACCGATGTCCGCCGCGCCGCGACGACCGACAGCATCGACGATGCACTGGACTACAAGGCGGTGGCCAAGCGGCTGATCGGCTTTGTCGAAAAAAGCGAGTTTGGCCTGGTCGAAACCCTGGCCGAGCGCTGCGCCGAGATCATTCTCGACGAGTTTCCCGTGCAGTGGCTGCGCCTGCGGCTCGACAAGCCCGGCGCCGTGCGCGGATCGCGCTCTGTCGGTATCCTGATTGAACGCGGACGCCGCACTGACGCCGTCTCCTGATTTCAGTTACCAAGAACCAGAGTCTGATTCGACATGATTGATGCCTATCTGGGCCTGGGCAGCAACCAGAACGCAAAACGCAACATGGCTTCCGGCATTGCCGAGCTTAGAGACGCCTTTGGCCAGGTGCGGATTTCACCGATTTACCGGTCACCAGCGGTCGGCTTCAGCGGCGAGGATTTCCTCAACGCCGCCGCAGTCGTGCAGACCGACATGAGCGTGGGTGAGCTCAAGGCTTGGCTGACCGCGCTGGAAGACCGCCACGGCCGCGATCGCAGCCAACCGAAATTTTCCGACCGATCCCTGGACATCGATATCCTGCTGCACGGCGACAAGGTTGGCGATTTCGACGGCCTGGTACTGCCGCGCGACGAAATCCTGAAATACGCCCACGTCCTCAAACCCCTGGCCGACATCGCGCCCAAGCTCAAACATCCGGTCACTGGCCAGACCTTCGCCGAGCATTGGGCCGGGTTCGAAGGCGACCGCTCGCTGCAGGCGGTTGAACTCTGAAGGCAAACCCTCTGGGACGCAAAGCAGCAAAGCAGGGAAGAAACACAAGGAAAAGGCCTTTTATCTTATAAAGCTTTGCTGCTTTGCTGCTTTGCTGCTTCGCGACCAAAAGATTTTTCTTTAGTTCTCCGTTCCTTTCGGGCCAACCATGGTTAACCTGCACCCACCACCCAACTGAAGCGTGAACGCTATGACTCATCACATCGATCACCCGAGTATCGACGACAGCCTGCTGCTGATTGTTGACATTCAGGGCAAGCTGGCGCGGCTGATGCACGAGTCGGAGGCGATGATTCGGCAGCAGCGCATTCTGATCCAGGGCTGCCGACTGCTGGGTCTGCCACTGGTCTGGGCCGAGCAGCTGCCGGACAAGCTCGGCCCCACCATACCGGAGCTGGCAGAGGTTCTGGAAGGCGAACAGCCTTTCTCAAAGTCCAGCTTCGGCTGCTGCGGCGATCAGGACCTGATGCAGGCCATCGAGGCCACCGGCCGCCGCCAGGTACTACTGTGCGGCATCGAAGCCCACGTCTGCGTCTGGCAAACCGCTGCCGAACTCAGGCGCCGAGACTACGCAGTACACCTGGTCTGCGACGCCGTCTCCTCGCGCTCGGCCTTCAATCGCGATATCGCCTTCCAGCGCATGAGTTCAGCCGGCGTCCGCTTGAGCAACGTCGAAATGGTGTTATTCGAATTGATGCGCGATGCCGCGCATCCAAAATTCCGCGAAGTAAGCCGGCTCCTCAAGTAGCCGGCGGCGCGAACCCCCGTCAACCGGAAACCGGAAACCGGAAACCGCAAGGCGGAACGCCTTGTTTCACATATTCAACATCCTGCCCCCGTCCACCGCCAGGATCTGGCCGGTGACATACGGGGCATCCAGGGCAAAAAACGTGACCGCGCCGGCAATGTCCTCCGGACGGCCCTGGTGGCCCAGGGGAATGCGATCGAGAATGGCCGCAGCCGCTTCGGGGGAGTCTTCGTTTTCCGGCCACAGAATGGCGCCAGGTGCTACCCCGTTAACCCGTACCTCGGGCGCAAGTTCCTTGGCCAGGGCGCGCGTTTGCATGACCAGGCCGGCCTTGGCCTGGCAATAAATAGCGTGGCGCTGCATCGGTACCAGGGCGTGAATATCGACCAGGTTGACGATGGCACCACCGCGCCGGGCAAGGTGCGGTGCACAGGCCTGGGACAGGAAAAACGGGGCGCGCATATTGCTGGCCATCAGTTCATCCCAGTGCGCAGCCGTGGCCTCGCCAACCGGGGTCGGATAGAACGCCGATGCGTTGTTGACCAGCACATCGATACGGCCAAACGCATCCAGGGCGGCGGACTTGATCTGGTCGGCGGCGTAGTCCTCGGCAAGGTCAGCCTGGACGAGCACGACCGATTCGGCACGCACGGCCAGCAGCTCATCGCGCAAGGCAAGCGCGGCGGCTTCCGAGCCGCGGTAGTGCAGGCAAATATCCAGCCCGCGCTGGTGAAGACTGCGAACAATCGCTGCACCGATACGACGCGCACCGCCCGTTACAATCGCGACACGGTTGCCACTGCCATTAGCTGATGTCATTCAATGATCCTTCACTGTCACTACCGAGCCCACCAGCAGAACTGCTGGCCTTGAGCGAGGCATTGTGCAACAGGATCGTCAACAGAATTGAAACAAACGGCCCAATACGCTTTCGCGATTACATGGCCATGGCTTTGTATGAACCGGGCCTGGGCTACTACGTCAACGGGCTGCACAAGTTCGGCCAGGCGGGGGATTTCGTCACCGCGCCCGAGCAGGGGGCGCTGTTTGCACAGGCACTGGCGCGCCAGTTCGACGCCATCGCCGATGAACTTGGCAACGACTGGACCCTGCTGGAGCTTGGCGCCGGCTCTGGCGCCCTGGCCCGCGACCTCCTGAGGCATGCGAAAAGGCCGCCGGCAAGCTACCTGATCCTCGATACCAGTGCCGCCCTGCGCGCCGTGCAAGCCGAAACCCTGTCCTCGCTGCCAGAAAGCTTGTTAAAGCGGGTGCAGTGGCTCAAGGCACCACCCTCCGATCGCTTTGATGGCGTCATCGTTGGCAACGAAGTGCTTGATGCACTGCCGGTGAGCCCCTTCGAGTGGGCCAATGGGCAATTGCATGAACGCGCCGTTACGGTATCCGACCGGCGTTTTGCCTGGGACCGGCTCGCCCCTCAGGCTCGTCTGATCGACGCCGTCGATCAGCTGAAGACGCAGCTGCCACAGCCCCTGCCCGCCCCTTACATCGGCGAGATTTGTCTGGATCTACCCGGCTGGATAGAAACCGTCACCGAACCGCTCCGGCGAGGCCTCGCCCTGTTCGTCGACTATGGCTATCCGCGAGCCGAGTACTATCACCCGCAGCGGCACGGTGGAACCCTGGTCTGTCACTACCGGCACCGGGCTCATTTCGACCCCTTCGTCTGGCCGGGCTTGACCGACATCTCAAGTTTCGTCGACTTCAGCCTGGTGGCCGACGCCGGTGCCGAGGCCGGGTTGGAACTTGCCGGCTTCAGCAGCCAGGCGGGCTTTCTGTTAGGCCTGGGTGCGCATGAGTGGGTCGCGCAGGCCGGCAGTGAACGTGAGCGCATCCAGCTGGCGGCCGAGCTCAAACGTCTGACGCTGCCGTCCGAGATGGGGGAAAAATTCAAGGTAATGGGACTGACTCGCGGCCTGTCCGCGCCGCCCATGGGATTCGACTGCTTGAGCCAGCTGCATCGCCTTTAATGCCGGCTTAAGCTGCACGTGTTTAGTCCGCCAGCTCTAAATGAATTGCCTAAGATTGAAGGTGCGATAAACTCAGAAAAGCGACGGAAAGCCAATCTGCATGGCCAAGACTTACGATTACATTATTGTTGGAGCCGGCTCGGCCGGCTGCGCGCTGGCCAACCGGCTCAGCGCAGACCCCACCGTTCGGGTGCTCTTGCTCGAGGCCGGGCCGCGCGATTGGAATCCGTTCATCCACATGCCGGCAGGCCTGGCCAAACTGGTCAACTTCAAGTCGCTTAACTGGAACTACTACACCGAGCCCGAGCCGGCGCTGAACAATCGCCGCCTGTACTGGCCGCGCGGGCGGGTGCTGGGCGGCTCCAGCTCGATCAACGCGATGTGCTACTCGCGCGGCCACCGCAGCGATTACGACGACTGGGCCGCATTGGGCAACCCCGGCTGGAGCTGGGAGGAAGTACTGCCCTATTTCCGTCGCTCTGAAAGCCAGTCGCGCGGAGAATCGGACCTGCATGGTGCTGATGGACCGCTGAGCGTTGAAGACCTGCACTACACCAATCCGCTCAGCGAGGTATTCATCCAGGCCGCCGAGCAGGCCGGCTTCGCCCGCAATCGTGATTTCAATGGCCCTACTCAGCGCGGTTTCGGTCTCTACCAGGTTACGCAACGCAAGGGGCGGCGCTGTTCTTCGGCGGTTGGCTATCTTCGCCCGGCCAAGAAACGCCCCAATCTGACCGTGCTGACCGGCGCACTGACCCTGGGTCTGATCTTCACCGGCAGCGACCGAGTGGGCGGCGTTAAATTCCGACGTCACGGTCTCAATCAGGCCGCCATGGCCGAGCGCGAAGTGCTGCTGGCCGCCGGCGCAATCAATTCCCCGCAGCTGTTGATGCTGTCCGGTATTGGGCCGGCGCCGATGCTGGAAACAGCCGGCGTCAGCGTCCGCCACGAGCTCAGCGAAGTCGGTCGCAACCTGCAGGATCATCTCGATATCTGCACCCTGACCCGCTGCTCGCAGCCAATCACCTATGACCAGCTCAGCGAAATACGGGTGGGGCTGCGCTACTTCCTGCACCACGAAGGCGAAGGCACCTCGAATATCGCCGAGGGCGGCGGCTTTCTGGTCTCCGGGCGCGGACGCGCCGACCGGCCGGACGTGCAAATGCACTTTGTCCCGGCCCTGCTCGATGACCATGGTCGCAACCGCCTGCCCGGCGATGGCTATACCCTGCATGCCTGCCCGCTGCGACCGGAAAGCCGAGGCTACCTGGCGCTGCGCTCAGACAACCCGCGCCAGCCCATCGCCATCCACCCCAACTACCTGAGCGAAGCCGAAGACCTGGAAATGATGCTGGAATGTGTGCGACTGTCCCGCCAGGTACTAGAACAGCCCGCCTTCAAGCCTTTCCGAGGCCACGAAATTTTCCCCGGCAACGACATCAGCAGCCGTGATGGCCTGATCGAATTCATCCGCACCAAGGCCGAAACCATCTACCACCCGGTCGGCACCTGCCGCATGGGCACAGACCCGCACGCCGTGGTCGACCCGGAGCTGAAAGTGCGCGGCATCGAGGGCTTGCGCGTGATCGACGCCTCGATCATGCCCACCCTGGTCGGCGGCAATACCAACGCCCCGACCATCATGATTGCCGAAAAAGCCGCCGACATGATTTTGGGCCAAGGCACACTGGCAGCCGATCAGACCAAAGAAAGGGAGGCTCAGGCGGCCTGAGCCGCGCCAGAAACTGGGCGCTCGCCACCAACCCCGCCTTTCAGGCTGGGCGCGCCTCTTCGAAAAGCTCTGCGGGCATCAGGTGGGCTAGCTCCCACGTCATTGCGATGGGACGATCACCCCGATAATCCCGGAGTGACTGGGCTGGTCCCAGAAACACGAACGGCGCTGTCTCACCTTCGATTCGTTTGGTCAATCTCGCAAAGAAAAGTATGGTGTAGCCCCGCTCCCTGAAGTGGATGTAGTTTTGCCCGGTTATGCTGTCCTGGGTGGTGTTGGACTGGCTTTCCCAATGCAGCAGCGTGCGGCTAATCGGGTAGTCACGATAGCGAGTGGTGGGAGAAAAATCATTTTCGTCCTTTTGGAAAGTGATCAGGTGAACGTAGGCGCGGAGGTGCTTGGCATGTATCACGCCGACACCAGTAGCACCCGGCTTAGTCAGACTGGCCAGCCCGAGGGCAGCTTTGATTTCGGCGGCACCATAGGCACCATGCAGCAGCAAGCTACATTCGAAGGGCAATTCCGAGAGCGGCTGCAATGGGACCGACTGTTGACTACGACGCCAGACAGCAATTTCAGCCGCATCGCCGGCCACGCTGGCATTGCTTCGCCATTTCTGAAGTGAGTCTATAAGAGTCTTGACTCCCACCAGCCCGGCTTTCCGGCCCCAAAGCAGGTAGTGCAGTGCCGTTTGCTGGGCGGTATCGTAGCGGGCCATGGCTTCTTCGACACCGTTTTCCCGAGCAAGCGTTTCGACCGCAGAAAGCAGGCTGGTATCACTGCGCAAGGCAATGCGAGGAAGCGCCTTACGAGCTTGCTCAAGGTTCGGATCCGTGGGCGGCGAGCGATGTTCGGCCATGGCTCGCCACTCCGACCAGCTTCGTCGCCCCAGAACCTGCAGCGGAGATAATCCCGTCACTTCGATGAAACTTCCGAAGCTCAGCGGGCGGTTCACTTCCCCCTGCCAGGTGCGGATCGTTTCAGGGATGAATCGATTGAGATCGCTGAGCACGGAGCGAATCTTTGTCAGAACGCGCTCGCGAGCTACCCGTTCGAGCTGGATGCTGCAGCCCGGTGGAAGGCTGGGAAAATCCGTTTCCACTTCGCGATCCAGCCGTCTGCGTCTGCGCGTAAGAAGCGCAGAAAACTTGGTATCCAGCCGATAGCGGCGGTGCGTCTGGCCGACGAAATCCAGCACAGTCAAACAGTCCTTTCCCGGCGAATGACGAAGCCCGCGTCCCAGCTGTTGCAGGAAAATCGTCAGACTTTCAGTAGGACGGAGAAACATCACCAGGTTGATATCGGGCACATCGACGCCTTCGCTGAGCACATCGACAGTGAAAAGAAACGGTAGCCTGCCTTCTCGAAAATCTCGCAGTCGCTGATCACGCAGGTCGCCCGATGTATTGCCGACCAGCACTTCGGACCGAAACGCTTCCCCGAGCCGATTGAAGCTTTCCGCCATGTACTCGGCGTGTCGTACACCCGCGCAGAAACCCACGGCACGTACACCTTCCAGATCAGGCTGATAGCGCTCTAGTGCCTGCAAAATGATATCCACCCGTTGCCTTGCCCGGAAATCATCGCCGGTCAGCAGGTTTTCGATTTTGCGCATATCGTAGCGGCCGTTGCGCCATAGACTTTCGTCACTCAGGTCAACGCTATCGCTGACGCCGAAGTAGTGGAAGGGACAAAGCAGTTTTTCCTCCAGCGCTTCGGGCAGGCGAATTTCAGCGGCAAAGGCATCATCAAAGTCCGACAGGATACTGCTGCCATCCATTCTTTCCGGTGTCGCCGTCAGTCCAAGCAAGACCTCTGGCGCCAGAGAATCAAACAGCGATCGGTAGGAGCTGGCTGCCCCATGATGAGCCTCATCGACCACCACAAATTGAAAGTGTTTTTTCCCGAGTAAATCCCAGGGGCGCTGCCTGTTGAGCGTCTGGATCGAAGCGAAAACATGACGATGTTCAGTTGGTGTCTCGCCAGAAACCCAAAGCTCACCAAAGTTCTGGTCGCGCAGCACGGTTTGAAAGCAAGCCAGGGCCTGCTCCAGGATTTCCTTGCGATGAGCTACGAAGAGCAGTGGCACTCGGCGGCCTTGACGCTCGCAGGTCTGTCGATAATCCAACGCGGATATCACGGTTTTGCCCGTGCCGGTCGCCGCCACCACGAGATTACGAAACGAACCACGTTGCCGGGCCGCGTCCAGAGCTTCCAGAATCCTCAGCTGATAGGGGCGCGGTGTAATTTCAGCAAAGAAAGACGCACCGCGACGTTCCCGCGACTTGTGGGATGCGATGGCATGCCGAAATCGCGCAAAGTCATTCTCGGTATAGGGCTCAAACTGGTCATTTTCCCAATAGCTGGCAAACTCCGCCTCGAAGCGTTGCAGGACATGAGCCATGTCCTGGTTCGTTACCTTTACAGTCCACTCCAAACCTTGGGTCATCGCTGAGTGGGACATGTTGGCCGAGCCAATATAGGCCGTGGAAAAACCGCTATTCCGCTGGAAGTGATAGGCCTTGGCATGCAGCCGAGTTCTTCCGGTGTCGTAGGAAACCCGCACTGAAATGTTGGGCTGTCGCGACAACCACTCCAAAGCTGTCGGGTCGCTCGCGCCCATGTAACTGGTTGAAATCAGGCGAACTGGCACATTCCGCTGCACCAAACGCTCAAAGGCCGGGACCAGCAATCGCAGTCCCGACCATTTGACAAAGGAGACAAGAATGTCAACACCATCGGCTGTTGACATTTCGGCGCGCAGCTCATGTTCTAGCGGCGGATCATGGCCCAAGCCGGTCAACAACGTGCTGATGGCCAATGACGTCTCCGGCCTTTTCATCGGGCGGCTTCCGTACCCGACCTCCACCAACACTGACTTGCTGCTGCTCAACAATTGCCTGCGCGCCAGATAGTCGAGACCATCAGTCGCCGATATCAGTTGCACAAGTCGGTTGATCAGCGGCAGACGACTGTCAGCATCGACAATGCGCAGGGCCTGAAGAAGTAGCTGACCGATAAATTGAGTGTAAGCGTGCGGTGCCGACTCGTCATCAAGCTTCCGCAGTACCGACTTCAGATCCGGATGCGCATCCAGCTGCGACTTGAGCTCTTCATCAAGCAGACGTTCATAGAGTCCTTCCGGCAAGTGATTCACACCAACCCCCACTTCCATTTATTCATTGCATAAACATAGCAGCAGCGTGAAGCGACTGCCGGAAATGGGACCCGGACGACTGCCAACTGCGATGCGGAAACACCCCCGAATTCCAGCGAACTGATCGGGCGATCGAAATTTTTGACTTCAGTGTCAATCCGTACCGGCCTCCGTCAAGTCTTGCTTGAAAGTTGATGCGCGACCACCACCAGACAAACACTCTCCATTTCCCGCGCCCAACGCTCTAACCGCTCTGGCCCAAAGCCAAGCACCATCGCATAGCGCCGCCCGCCCCAGATCGCCAGATGCAGGCTCTCGATCCGCTCGGGCGGCAGCGGCGGGTCGATGTCCGTGCAGGCACCGAACACTCGCTGCCACATCGCGGCCATCTCTTGATAGGCGCGCTGCTGATGCTTGGGTTCGGCGACCTGATGTTCCAGCGCCAGCATGTCAGGGGGGAAGCGGGGTGAGTCGCCTTCAGTGGCGCCGCAGACGATTTGCAGCGTGCGATGCAGGCGCGTCTGCCAGGGTAGGTCCTTCGGCTGTACTGCGGTTTCATCGACTTCGCTGATCATCTGCTCGATGCAGTGGCGGACGTAGCCTGAGTGCAGCGCGGCCTTGTTGGGGAAGTAATCGTAGAGGGTGCCGATAGCAATACCGGCTTCGAGGGCGACGCTGCGGGTGGTGACTGCGGCTGAGCCTTCGCGCCGCCAAATCCGAACATAGGCATCGAATATGGCCTGAACGGTAGCCTTGGCGCGAGCCTGGGTGGGCCGCTTCAGCGGTTTGGGCTTGGGCCTGGCGCCCCTGGCGGTTTTTGGCATCCGAATCCGAACCCAACTACTGTTGTGGCTCGCTACAGTGTAAGGGTCGTCTCCCTGCATTGCGAGGATCCGCATGAGCAAACTCATCCAGCTACAAACCAGCAAGGCCGATCTGGCCGATAGCCGTTGCGTAGCCCAATCTCTGACCGCGCCGGGCGCAGGCGAAGCGCTGCTCAAGATCGAGCGGCTGGCGCTGACCGCGAACAATATTACCTACGCCGCTTTTGGCGATGACCCGTACTTGCGCTACTGGGACTTCTTCCCGACCGGCGACGAAAGCTGGGGCCATATGCCTGCCTGGGGTTTTGCCAGGGTCGTCGAGAGCAATGTGCAAGGCCTGGCCGCGGGCGAGCGCTTTTATGGCTACTGGCCGATAGCCAGCCACCTGCTGATGCAGCCGGTGCGCGTGTCCGAGCGGGGTTTTTATGACGGCACGCCGCACCGGCTGGAGCTGGTCTCGGCCTATAACCAGTATCAGCGCGTTACCACCGACCGCGCCTACCGGGCAGCACATGAAAACCACCAGATGCTGCTGCGTCCGCTGTTCATCACCTCCTTCATGCTGGCTGACTTCCTGGCCGACAACGACTTCTTTGGCGCCAGCCAGGTGCTGTTCTCCAGCGCCTCCAGCAAGACGGCCTATGGCACGGCCTTTAGTTTGAGGGAGAACGATCAGGTCAAACTGCTGGGATTGACCTCGCACGGTAACAAGGACTTCGTCGCGAGTTTGGGGCTGTATCAGGACGCGCTGGCCTACGAAGATCTCGCAAATCTAGACCCCGGCATACCGACCGTGTACGTGGATTTCTCCGGCAGCGCCAGGCTGCGCCGTGCGGTTCACGAGCACTTCCAGAGCGCCCTGACCTACAACTGCTTTGCCGGTGCCGCGCAGACCCGGGAAAACGTCAGCAGCGACCAGCAGGATTTACCCGGACCAAAGCCTGAGCCCTACTTTGCGCCGACCCAGATCAAGAAGCGCAACAGCGACTGGGGCCCGGCCGAAGTGACCCGTCGGGTGAATGAGGCCGAGCTATCGTTTATCGCCGGCATCCAGGCCGCACATCCGCAGTGGATGGAAATCCGGGAGCATCATGGCTTTGCGGCAGCGCAAGATTTGATTCGGGATTTGTGCCGTGGGAAGGTGGATCCCAAGGATGGGCATGCGGTCATTCTGGATTATTAACGCGAAGCGAAGGCTTAGTAAGAGCAACGATGCAAGCATTCACTTTCAACACGACGCCGTCATTGATTCATGAGCCGGGTGGGGCCGCAAGGCTGGCCGAGCTTTGCCAGGAACGCGGCGCCCGACGGGTGTTTCTGGTAACCGACCCGGGTCTGGTCCGGACCGGCCTGCTGGATCCGGTGCTGGCCGGGTTCAGACAGCGCTCGCTGGCCATTGAAACCTTTACCGAGGTCACTGCCGATCCACCGGACAACATCGTCAAGGCGGCCGCTGCCCAGGCCAAGGCTATGGCAGCCGACCTGATCGTCGGCTTTGGCGGCGGCAGCTCGATGGATGTGGCCAAAGTGGTCGCCCTACTCGCCTCGCCGCAGTGCGAGCAGGGTCTGGAAGATTTGTATGGCGTGGGCAACGCGCGCGGCCAGCGGCTGGGGCTGATCCAGGTGCCGACCACGGCCGGGACCGGCTCCGAGGTGACACCAATTTCCATCATCACCACCGGCGAAACCACCAAGTCAGGCATCGTCTCCCCCCTGCTGCTGCCCGACCTGGCCCTGCTCGACCCGGACCTCACCCTGGGCCTGCCGCCGGCAGTGACCGCAGCCACGGGCATTGATGCCATGGTCCACGCCATCGAGGCCTACACCAGCAAGATCCGCAAGAACCCGGTCTCGGACATGTATGCCCGCCAGGCCCTGAGCCTGCTGGGGCACAACATCGTCGCCGCAGTGCAGGATGGCCGGAACCGGCAGGCCCGCTCGGCCATGCTGCTCGGCGCCCTGTACGCCGGCCAGGCATTCGCCAATGCGCCGGTCGCGGCCGTGCATGCGCTGGCCTATCCGCTGGGCGGTCACTTCCACATTCCGCATGGCCTGAGCAATTCCCTGGTCTTGCCAGCGGTGCTCAAGTTCAACGCGCCTGAAGCCGCGCCCTTGTATTCAGAGCTCGCCCCATTGCTACCGGGCGATCATCCGGCCAATGCCGATGGCCTGATCAGCGCACTGGAAGCCTTGATTGCGGCCGTTGAGTTGCCGATCCGGCTGCGCGATATGGGTATCGCTGAGGATTTCCTGCCGCGCCTGGCCGCCGATGCCATGCTGCAGCAGCGATTGCTGGTCAACAACCCGCGCGAAGTGACCGAGGCAGACGCCCTGGCCATCTATCAGGCCGTGTACTGAGGAAGCGATCTATGTCAGCACCACCAAGCCGGGGCAGCCGCTCGGACTACGCCCATTTTCTGCCCATCACCACCCGCTGGATGGACAATGACCTGTATGGCCACGTCAACAACGTGACCTACTATTCCTGGTTCGACTCGGCGGTCAATCGCTACCTGATCGAGGCCGGCGGACTGGACATTCATCATGGCCCCGTCATCGGTTACGTGGTCAGCTCCCAGTGCAACTACTACAGCGCCGTCGCCTACCCGGACGCGATCGAGGTCGGCATGCGGGTCGATCGACTGGGCAACAGCTCGGTTGCCTATGGCGTGGCCATTTTTCGCCAGGGCGAAGCGGAGCCCTGTGCGGAAGGACAGTTTGTCCATGTCTTCGTCCAGCGCGACAGCGAAAAACCGACACCGATCCCGGACCAGCTGCGCGCCGCACTTGCCGAGATTCAGCGATCCGGATAAGCGCGCGCAGGCACCACGCAAGGGCAGCTTTGCCAGCGAAGTCGGGTGACAACGAAGCGCTGCGCGGCCTGCCTCAAAGCTGATTGCGTCATACTGGTGAGATGACTGACTACTTCGTTACCGCCCCGCGCGGCCTGGAAGATCTGCTTGCTACAGAACTCGGTGATCTGGGGCTTGCCACCGTACGTCCAACGCGCGGCGGGGTGAGCTTCAGCGGCGATCTCGCCGATGCTTATCGAACCTGCCTGTGGTCGCGCCTGGCCAACCGGGTGCTGCTGCCGCTGAAGCAGTTTGCCGCCGAGGATGACGATGCCTTGTATGAAGGTGTCGGCCAGATTGACTGGACCGAACACCTGCCGGCCGGCGCCAGCATGGCGGTGGACTTTACCGGCATCAAGGCCGCCATCACTCACAGCCGCTTCGGGTCTCAGCGGGTCAAGGATGCGATTGTCGACCAGCTGCGCGAGCGCACCGGCCAGCGGCCGTCGGTGGACATTCAGCAGCCGGATATCCGGATCAACGTGCACATGCACCGCGACCAGGTCACCGTCGCCCTGGATCTGTCGGGCGACAGCCTGCACCGGCGCGGTTATCGGCTGGCCGGCGGCCTGGCGCCGCTGAAGGAAAACCTGGCCGCGGCCATGCTGTCCCGGGCCGACTGGCCGGCGCTGGCCGCCGCCGGCGGCGACCTGCTTGATCCGATGTGCGGATCGGGCACGCTGTTGATCGAAGCGGCCTGGATGGCCAGCGACTCTGCACCGGGCCTGCTGCGCGCCCGCTTTGGTTTTCTGCACTGGCCAGGACACCAGGACGAGGTCTGGAAAGCCCTGGTCGATGAGGCGCTGGAGCGTCAGGAAACCGGGCTGCAGAAGATGCCGACCGTCGTGGGCCTGGATAGCGATCCGCGCGCCGTCGAACTGGCCGAGGCCAATCTGCGGCGCGCCGGCTTGAGCGCCGTGGTGAGCGTATCCAGGGGGGATCTGTCCGAAGCGCGGCCAAGCAGCGGCTCAGGCCTGGTCATCACCAACCCGCCCTACGGCGAGCGCCTGGCCGACAACCATGAGCTGGTGCCGCTGTACCTGCGCCTGGGCGAGACGCTGAAGCGTCAGTTCGGCGGCTGGCGCGCGGTGATTCTCAACGGCGCCGGCTGCCAGATTGGCCTGAAGCCGGAGAAATCCTGGCAGCTGTTCAATGGCCCGATCGAATGCCGGCTGGAAC
>SKQI01000142.1 GCA_007119095.1 Wenzhouxiangella sp.
CACCACGGGCAGGACAACCGATCACCAGGCCGGGGATATCGCGCAGTGCGGCAATGGAATTGTCGTTGTGAAAGTGGCCACCGAAGCCGCGCTGGTAGCCCAGGGCGGCAATTCGCATGATCATGGGGTTTCGGAACTGGCCGTTGGAGAAGAACTGCAGCGAGCAGGCCTCGCCGCGAATCTGGTCGCAGGCGTTGTGAAAGTAAGCCAGGTACTGAATTTCCGGAATGGGCAGGTAGCCCATGCTGCCAAAGCCCTGGGCCAGACCGAGAATGCTGGTTTCGTCGAGCAGGGTGTTGAACACTCGCCGACGCCCAAATCGCTTCCACAAACCCTTGGTCACCGTGTAAACGCCGCCCTTGCGAGCCACATCTTCGCCGAAGATCAGCGCCTGCGGATACTTCGCCATCAAGTCAGTCAGGGCGCGATTGATCTGGACGGCGAGATGACGAGCCGGCTGATTTTCCGGCAGTTGCGGCTCGCCCCCAAAGGCAGACAGACGAGCATCGGCATCTGCCGCCCTGCCCGCCTCGGCCTGCACTTGATCACGGCTAAGCGGTGCCAGCGGCTGGATCACGTCCTCCAGGCTTTCCAATCGCGGCATGGCATCAGCCCGATCGGCTTCGGTCAGGCAACGCTCGCGCAGCTGCTCGTAGCGGTCTCGAATCCGGTCCGGGCGCATCAGCCCGCGCGCAACAACCCGCTCAGCCGAAAGTAACAGGGGGTCGCGGGCTTCGTCGGCCAGTAACTCATCGCTGGGGCGGTATTCAATTTCAAAATCGGTTCCAGCGTGGCCCATCAGGCGGGTGGTACGCAAGTGCAGGAACACCGGCTGCCGGCGGCGCCGGCACAATGCAACCGCCTCTGCCACCGCAGCATGGCCAGCGGCAAGGTCCAGCCCGTCGGCAAACCGATAGATGAGACCATGGCGGCCTTCAATGCTGGCCCGAATCCAGTCCCGAGGGGTCGGCACGGATATACCGATGCCATTGTCTTCGCACACCAGCAGCAGCGGCAGAGGCAGGTTCTGGTGGCAAGTCCAGGCGGCGGTATTCAGCGCAGCCTGGGCGGTTGCATGGTTGAGGCTGGCATCACCGAAACTGCACACGGCAATGCTGTCCCCAGGCACCGGCAGATGGTCCTCGCCGCGAGCAATGGCCAGGGCCGTGCCAACTGCTTTCGGGAGATGCGATGCTATGGTCGAGGTTTGCGGCAGCACCCACAGCGGCTTGCTGCCCCAGACCTTGTGGCGACCGCCAGAGGCCGGATCGGCCTTGGAGGCGGCAAAAGACAAGCAAGTGTCGCGAACGAAATCCAGACCATCCAGTTTGCGGTAGCGCTCGGCCATGAACCCGCCCGAGCGGTAATGAAGAAAAGCCGGGTCGGTGTGTCGGGTCAGGCGCCCAACCAGGGCATTGCCCTCGTGACCCGACGAGCCGATGGTGTAGAACACCTTGTTTTCCAGTCGCTTGACCCTGGCCATCAAGTCAAGCTGCCGCGAGATCATCTGGCTGTCGAACAGCTCCAGCAAATCAGCATCAGCAATTTCGCCGCCGCGCTCCGGCACAATTCGACCAGAGGCAATATCTTCGAGGTGAGCCAGAAAATTCCGGTCTACGACCTCCGCCCGATTAATCTGACGCGCCGCCCCCTGCATCATACCGACCCCTCGCCTGCCCGCCGTTGGCCCAGAACCATCGCCAAACTCCTCTCCCGTCTACCCGCTCACCGCTCCTTAAGGATTTGCTAAAACGCGTTATGCCCGGTCAGCTCGCGCCCGACGACCAGCTGATGAACCGTTTCGGTGCCTTCGTAGGTAATCACCGACTCGAGGTTCAACGCGTGGCGGATGGCAACGTATTCGAGGGTGATCCCTGACCCGCCCAGCAGGTCACGGCAATCACGGGCGATGTCCAGGGCCATGCGCACATTATTCCACTTGGCCATGGAAATCTGGGTCGGATGAACCTTGCCGGCATCCTTGAGCCGGCCCAGACGCAGGCTCATCAACTGGGCCAGCGTGATACGTCTGGCATGATCGGCCAGCCGAATCTGCACCGCCTGATTGGCCGACAGCGGTCGTTTGAAAAGCTCGCGGTCGGCGGTGTAGTCCAGCGCCTCTTTCAGGCAGGCGACGGCCGAACCAATCGGCCCCCAGGTAATCCCATAGCGGGCCTGACTCAGACAGGACAACGGCCCCTTCAGGCCAACCACATTGGGCAAACGGTTGGTCTCGGGAACGCGGACGTTGTCAAAATACAGTTCGGAAGTAACCGAGGCGCGCAAAGACATCTTGGAGCGAATATCACGCGCCTCGAATCCCTTGAAGCCCTTCTCGACGATGAAGCCCTGGATGCCATCGTCGGTGCGTGCCCAGACGATCGCCAGGTCGGCAATCGTACCGTTCGTGATCCACATCTTGGCACCATTGAGAATCCAGTCGTCACCGTCGCGGCGCGCGTGGGTCTTCATATTCGCCGGATCAGAGCCGCCGTGCGGCTCGGTCAAACCAAAACAGCCAATCGCCTTGCCAGCCGCCATGTCAGGCAGCCAGCGCTTCTTCTGTTCTTCCGAACCGAAGGCGTAGATCGGATACATGCACAGTGAAGACTGCACCGAAACGAAACTGCGCAGTCCCGAGTCGCCGCGCTCCAGCTCCTGACAGATCAGCCCGTAGCTGACCGCGTTCAGACCGGCGCAACCATAGCCTTCGAGGCTCGAACCCAACAAACCCAGATCGGCAATCTCACTGATCAGTTCGCTCGGAAATCGACCCTCATCAAAGCAATCGGCGATCAGCGGCAGAGCTCTTTCATCGACAAAGCGGGCCACGCTGTCGCGAATCATTTGCTCTTCTTCGCTAAGCTCGGCGTTGATATCGTAGAGATCCAGGGGGTCAAGTGCTCGCATGATTACAGGGCTTCCAGAAAGTCGGTCGTAGCCGGGCATTGTAATTCATCAGGCCGATTGGACGATCAAGATTTAGGCCTCACACCAAGGTCTTGCGGTAGCAAGTTACCTGCTTTACTCGTGGTCCAGACGCTGCCGGCGCCAGCCCGTCCGGGCAAACCCCGCCGAAAGGCTACCCAGAAGACAAGCAGGGCCGCTATAATGTTCGATTCGACGCTTTTAACGAATTTGGCGCCTTCTGATGATTAAAAGACTGCTAACGGCCGCGATGCTGTGCGGCGTGATTTCCTCCTCCGCACTGGCACAGGGCGGCGATGCCGAGCATGGTCGTGTTATAGCCTTTACCTGCGCAGGATGTCACGGTATCCCGTTCCACCAGAATGTCTACCCGACTTATTCGGTTCCGCGTATTGGAGGGCAGAGCGAGGGATACATCATTGCAGCATTGCGCGCCTATCGTTCCGGCGAACGTCGGCATCCAACCATGCAGGCACAAGGCAACACGCTGTCTGACCAGGATATTCTAGACATCGCCGCCTACCTGTCCGAACTGGGAGACCGCCAGCAGTGAAAACCCTGATTATTCCCGTGATGATCGCTGGCCTTGTCAGTGTGAGCCTGAATGCCTCGGCCGGCAACCTGGCGCGCGGCCAGGAAATTGCCAATGAGGTCTGCGCTGCCTGCCACGGCATCGACGGCAACCTGGTTCTGGCGCCGGACTATCCCAAGCTGGGTGGTCAGCACGCTGATTATCTGGAGTTCGCACTCAGGGCCTATCGGTCCGGTGATCGAGACAACGCGATCATGGCGCCGTTTGCACGCGACCTCAGCGACCAGGATATTCGTGATCTGGCTGCCTGGTACTCGCGCCAGGAAAGCCACCTGATCGATATGCCGCGTACGCGGCGGCGCTGAAGCAGCAGAAACAAGCCCGCGCCGGTTCCGGGCGGGCTCTTTACCCCGAAAACAACTTAGTAGTACGGATTTTCTCCGCTTGCATGGTCGGTTGAGTCGATCACCTGGCGGACTTCCGGCAATTCCTGCTTCAAGGTGGTCTCGATGCCCTGCTTCAAGGTCACATCCACCATGCCGCAACCGTGGCAACCGCCACCAAATTGCAGCACGACATCGCGATCCTCTGTCACCTCCACGAGACCAACCACACCCCCATGTGAGGCCACCATGGGGTTGATTCGTGCATCCAGTACCCACTCCACACGCTCCCGCAAGGGTGCATCGTCCGCCGGCTTGCTTCCTTTAAGCCCGGGCGCACGAATTGACAACTCCCCGCCCATGGCATTTGCCTCAAAGTCGATCATGGCGCCGTCAAGCGCACCCGCGCTTTCGGCTGCCACGAACAAGGTAAAGCGCTGACAGTCCATTGCCTGATCGCTGCCCTGCTCGGCGCCGTCGGGGCAATAGGTCAGCTCGACGTCAGCCGACGGCGTGCCTGGATTCACAGTCCTGAGGCGAAGATTAGTCCCTTCGGGCTGTTTTTCCAGCAACTGGGAGAAGTAATCGCGAGCGGATGGAGTAATGGTAAGCATGAATCTTGAACCGGCTGATTGAGCTATCAACAATGCAGGCGAGTCAGTCGACTTTCAAGCGAGCTGCCAGCCAGGGCAAGGCATGGTCATAGCGCCAGTCTATGCCCGAGTGAGTGCCATCAA
>SKQI01000261.1 GCA_007119095.1 Wenzhouxiangella sp.
ACGCCGACCACGATCGCGGTCAGGACGATGACGTGCGGTAGCGGATTTGAATACAGCTCGACGCCCTCGCGCAGAATGGGCGTCGAACCACCGCTGACCTTGCCCGAGGTGACGAACAGGATGAACACCGAGGTCTGGAACAGGTTCAAACCCATGATCTTTTTGATCATGTTGCCGCGCGCGATCACGCAGTAAAAGCCGATCATCATCAGGGCGACGACGACCCAGTAATTGAAGAAACTCAGGATGGTACTCATCGATCGTCCCCCTCCTTGAGTACGGCTTCCCACTCGGACTTGCGCCGGGCGAACATGGTGTAGATCAGCATCACGACCGTTGCCACGGTGACCCCGACTCCGAATTCAACCGTGATGATGCCGAACTGTTGAGCGGCATGCGGCGAATCCAGCAGCGGGTAGAAATCAAGATAACGCCCTCCCATCAGCACGCCCAGAACACCGACGGCGGCATACAGCAGAACGCCGGCTGCGGCCAGCACGTACATGGCCCGCTGCGAGATCACCTTGAGGGCGTTTTCCAGCCCGTAAATCAGGGCAAACAGAATCCAGCCGGCGGCAAAGACCACGCCCGCCTGAAAACCGCCGCCCGGCGAGTATTCACCGTGGAACTGGATGTAGAGCCCGAACAGCATGATCAAGGGAATCAGGAAGCGGGCGACGACGCGCAGTATGCCGTTGTCACTCATTGGCCTTTTCTCCTGCCATGTCTTCCTCGTCGACTTCTAGCTCTTCATCTTCTTCATCTCTGCGCGGCGGCCGACGCGGCACGATGCCGGCTTGACGCCGTCTCGGCCTGACCGATAGCAGGGCGAACACGGCAATACCGGCGGTCAGAATGACGAACGCTTCGCCCATGGTGTCAATTGACCGGTAGCTGGCCAATACGGCAGCAACCATATTGGGCACACCCATATCCGAATAGCTGTTTTCGATATAGTGCGGACCGACATGAACCTGTGCCGGGTTGTCCGGCTGTCCGAACTCCGGCAGGTCGAGGGTGGCGTAAATCAGCACCGCGCCGGTAATGAACACCACGGTCAGGGCCAGCAGGTTGTGGCCACCGGTCGGGTGTTCGAAGCGCCGTGCCAGGGCAAGGACGGCCAGCACCAGAATGGTGCTGATTCCAGCCCCGACGGCCGCTTCGGTGAGGGCCACGTCGCCGGCATCGAGCACGGTGAACAGCGCAGCCGACAACAGCGAGTAAATCGCAAACAGCATGCCTGCGGCGAACAGGTCCCTGACCCGCACAATGGCCACCGCCACGACTACCAGGAACAGGAGCAGCGATATGTCGATCAGGACTTCGATGACGGCTCTCCTTTCTGGCTTGGACGAGGGTTTTTCGTGGTACGCGTATCCGCCAGTAGCGGGTCCACGTTGTCGAGCACGGCGGCCCGTGCCAGCGCGTGCGTGGCGGTTGGCGTGGTGAACAGGAGAAACAGCAGGATCAACACCAGCTTGACAGTCAGTAGCGACAGCCCGGACTGCAGCATCAGACCGAACAGAATGAGCACGGCGCAGAGCGTGTCGGTAATGCCGCTGGCGTGCAGGCGGGTGTAGAAGTCCGGAAAGCGCAGCATGCCGATGGCGCCGATGATGCCGAAAGCGCCGCCGCTGAGCAGCAGTGCCCAGGACAGCAGGTCAATGACAAGCGCCATCAGTTTTGCTCCTCCGTGCCTTCCGAGGCCAGGTCACGCGTCTTGACCAGCTTGAGCACAGTGACAATGGCAATGAAATTGATCAGCGCATAAACCAGGGCGACGTCGATCAGATCGGCGTGGCCGGTAACGAAGGTGATCAGCGCCACGGCCAGCACGGTCTTGGTGCCGAATACGTTGACAGACACAATTCGGTCATAGAGGGTTGGCCCGCGCAAGGCCCGGACCAGGGCCAGGGCCATGGTGACAAACACCGCCATGGTGGTCGCGATCAGAACGGCATTCATCAGGCGTTGTCCTCCCGACGTTCCAGCCAGGTGATCTTGCGGGCCATGTCACCAGCCTCCAATTCGCGAGCAGAGGCCTCGTCCAGGGCATGCGCTTCCAGGGTGTCGTCGGTCAGCTTCAAGGTCACCGTGCCCGGGGTCAGCGTGACCGAGTTGCCGTAGGTGACCTTGGCGACGGCAGCCTCGTGCGGCACCGGCACGCTCAGCAGGCGCGGCTTGACGTCCCGGGTTCGGAAGACCAGCCGGGAAACGTGCAGGTTGCTTTTGACGAGTTGGCAGAACAGCCACCACCAGTAGGCCAGCAGGCGCCAGGAGAACAAGACCGGATTGTGCTCGACGCCGACCACGTCCATGCGTACCGATAGCCACACGACCAAGATGACCGAAAACCCTCCCAACATAAAGAGGACGGGCTTGTAGACGCCGGAAATGGCAAGCCACAACACCACCAGCAACAATGAGAGGGATATCACATACCGCATGGCTTGGATATTACCAAGACCTTCGTGACGGGTTGTCACTTTAGGATGCGACCTGTTTCGCCCGGTCAGGCCGCCTTGGCGGGGCCGGAACTGCTCACGGTGCGAGACAGCAGCTCGACGACGCGTTCCAGGCGCCGGACAGACTCCTCGGAACTGGTCTGGCCCGACTCAATCCGCTCCGGCAATTGTTCGGGAACCAATACCGGAACCGGGCAGGCTTCGGTGTTTTGCAGGCCAACCTCCGGTCTTGCGAAGCAAATGATCGGTTTGACCGCAAGGTCAAGGCCATGGCTGAGCAGCAAGCGTTGCAGCGACTCGATTTGGGCGCGAACCTGGACCAAGGGGTTGGGCAGGCTGTTCCAGCGCGGGCTGGAGCCGCAGCCGGCGCGTTTAACCACCGCCCAGCGAGTGCTTTCAGGCTGAACCTGGATCAGGCCCGGCGTGTTCTTGACTTCAACCAGGAACAAGCCGGTTGGGCCCGCGACCACAAAATCCAGCTCCCGCTCGCCGTTCGGCAGGGTAGGGTCGGCGATGCGAATCCGGTTGAGAATCCGGTATTCATCAGGCAACTGGCGCAGGAATTTCAGCGCTCGCAGCTCACCTTCAATTCCCAGCAGCTCGGCCGGCGGCACCGTCGATCCGCCGCTCAGGCTGGAAAAGAACAGGGCCATGGCGCCGACGCCGGCAACCATGAAGGCCAGCATGGGATGGACCAGCCAACATCCGATTCCCACAGTCAGCAGGGCCGCACCGCCGCCGACCAGCCGTAGCCGCCGTTGTCTGGCGGCAATAGCCAGTTCCTGTCGGTGGCGCTCGAAAGCGGGGTAAGGTCGCAATAACGTTTCATTGGCCATGATTGGGATTCTGCCACAGTCCCGGGCAAGCATGCGGTCGTGACAGGCGTGCTGAAAAGCTCGATAATTCGGATTACGCAGTCAGGTCCTCTGAATCAAAAAACATGTCCACCTTGCCTTCTGAAACGGCGGTGAATCCGGCCGAGATGTCGGAGCTAGCTGCGCTGATCCGTGGCGGAGCGCCGCTGATCGTGATCGAAAGTCACGACGAGCCGCATGCCCTGGCGCTGTTCGGCGAGCTGCGCCGTTCGCTGCAGCGCCCCTTGTTCAAGTGGACGGCCGCGCAAGGCCTGAAGTGGGTGGAGCGCGACCAACCCCTGGCCGGCCAGTTCAAGGAGATCGAAGCAGCCCTGGAGCACATCCGCCAGCGCCGTGACCGCGGCATCTACCTGTTGATGGATTTTCACCCCTATCTCCAGGACCCGGTCACCGTTCGCCAGATCCGCGAGATGGCCAGGCCGGGCGAGGGTGTGCAGGAACGAACCCTGGTCATGGTCAGTCCGGAGTTGAAATTGCCGCGCGAGCTGGAAGCAGTGGCGCGGCGCTTTCAGCTACATCCACCGGATCGCTCCAGCCTGGCGAACATGGTCCGGGCAGAGGCCCAGCGCTGGGCCCAGCAGCGCGGTATCGCGTCGCGGTCGGCCTGCGAGGATACGCTGCAGCGGCTGGTCAACAACCTGGAGGGTCTGTCAATGAAGGACGCCCGACGGTTGGCCCGAAACGCCATCCAGGACGACGGGGTGGTCGACGAGTCCGATCTGCCCGAGGTGATGCAGGCCAAGTTTGAACTGCTCAATCCGGGTGGCATTCTCGGTTTCGAGATGGAGACGGCGCGCTTCAGCCAAGTGGCCGGCATGCCGCGCCTGAAGCGCTGGCTGGAGATCCGGGCCAGCGTGTTCAACGCCGCCGAGCCGCCGCCTGGGCTGGACGTGCCCAAGGGCATGCTGCTGCTGGGCGTGCAGGGCTGCGGAAAATCGCTGGCCGCACGCGCCGCTGCCGGCCTGTTCGGCGTGCCCTTGCTCCACCTGGATTTCGGCGCCCTGTTCAATCGCTTCCATGGCGAGAGCGAGCGCAACCTGCGCGAGTCACTGCGCGCAGCTGAGCTGATGGCACCGTGCGTGCTGTGGATGGACGAAATTGAAAAAGGCCTGTCGGTCTCGGACACGGACGGCGGTACCTCACGACGCATGCTCGGCACCCTGCTGACCTGGATGGCCGAGCGCAAGTCGCGGGTCTTCATCGCCGCCACCGCCAACGATATCTCGCT
>SKQI01000165.1 GCA_007119095.1 Wenzhouxiangella sp.
CAGTCGGCGGCCCAGCCAACGAGCGTGTCGGTTATCGGCTGGCCTATGGCAGTACGCGTTCCGATGGTGCCCAGAAAAACGCGTTTCTCGGTCGAGACGATACGGCGCGTATCGACGAGCAAACCTTGCGCGGTCGCCTGTCGTGGCAGCCGCATGAGCGCTTCAGCCTGGACCTGGTGGGCCTGGCCCTGGATATCGACAACGGCTACGACGGTTTTTCCCTGGACAATACCCGCACCACCCTGTCGGATGAACCCGGTCATGACCGCCAGGACACGCTGGCCGGGGCAGCCAGCCTGCGCTGGCAGGCGCTGCCCGAGTTGGGTCTGGAGCTGAGCTTGACACGCCTGTCAGCTGACCTCGAATACGGCTTCGATGCCGACTGGGCCTTCGTCGGGCTGTGCGAGGTATTCGTCTGCCTGGCGCCTGAGTATTCGGCCTTCGACAACTACCAGCGCAGCCAGAACAACAGCACGATTGATTTGCGTGCGGTGTCTACCCCGCAGGCCGACCGACCGGCCTGGGTGGTGGGTGTCTACTATCGCGATCAGTCGCAGTTTCTGCGCCGGGACTTTCCTTTCCTGCCGGCCCCTTTCGAACGCGATTTCGATACGGACAACCGCGCCGTTTACGGCCAGGTGGACTGGCCGTTGGCCGAGCGCTGGAATCTGCAGACCGGGCTGCGCTACGAGCGTCGCCGCGCCCGTTACAGCGACAGCGACGGTGCTGCGTTTCGACCCAGTGAGAACATGTGGGGCGGTCGCCTGGCGCTGGAGTACCGAAGCGACGACGGCCAGTTGTTCTATGGCCTGATATCGCGCGGCTACAAGGCTGGTGGGGTCAACAGCAATTCGGCCGTGCCGGAAAACCTGCGCCAGTTTGATACCGAAACCCTGCTGAACGTCGAGCTAGGCACCAAGGGCCGATTGTTTGACGATCGGCTCGACCTGCGCTTGGCCCTGTTCTGGCAGGACAGGCAGTCGCTGCAAACCCAGCAGGCCCTGCTGCTGCCGCAGCTTGGCGATGATTGCCCCTGCGAGTTTGTCCAGTACACCGCCAACGCCACGGCCGGCCAGAGCTGGGGTCTGGAAACCGAGATGAATTGGCATGCGGCAGCCAACCTGCAGCTGTTTGCCAACCTGGGGCTGATGCGCTCGCGCTTCGACGGCTTTGAAAACTTTTCCCATGTCGACGCCGACCCGGCAAACGGACTGCCTTTCGATATGGATGGGCGCTCGCTACCGCATGCGCCCGAAACCATGTTCGCCGTCGGTGGGCTGTGGCAGCTGGCCGCCAGCTGGACGCTCAGGGCCGAGTACGAAGGCAAGGGCGCCTATTACTTCTCCAGCCGACACGAGGTGCGAGCACCGGCTTCTCGCCAGTTGCATGCCCGCCTGGCCTACCAGGCCGGAAACTGGGAGCTGGCCGCCTGGGGCCGCAATCTGACCAACGAGGACGTGCAGGTACGTGGTTTCGGCGCCTTCGGCAACGACCCGCGCAAGGGCTATATCGTCGAACCCTACGTGCAATTTGCCGAACCGCGAACCCTCGGCATCAGTGCCCGCTACGACTTCTGAGGCAATGACAAGGGCAGTAATGCATTGACTCCAGCGGGTCTGCCGCCGAGTTTGGCAGAGGCGACCGGGCAATGTCGTATTGACCGATACACCCACGAAAAAAGCCGAGGAATTCGATCATGAAACATTGTCTGACTGCAGCTGGTCTTGCCGCGTTCTGCCTTGCGTTGATTCTGCCGGCACAGACGATTAGCGCCGAGACCGGGGTTCAGATGGAGCTGGAGGATGTGGTGCTGGTTGAGTGGCAACGGCTCGATAATGCATCACGCTACAAGTTCTATCTGGGCGATGTCAAGCTGGGACGGTCACTCGGCGGACAGCGCTTCTTCCTTCATGATCCGGAAATCGACTGGGATGAGGTGCGCGTAGACGCTGAAACATTCCGCGGCGACCCGGTCGGCGAAACCGAAGTGATCGCCACCAGCCGGCATCAACGCCTGGTCGTGCGCTGGAGCGACGATGAATTCGACAAGCCGTTCATCGGCATCTACGCGCGCAGTGACAGCGGCACCAGTCGCATGGTCCAGGAGTTGATCGAACAGCCGCATATCATTCCCACGGAAGTCGGAACAATCCAGCGCATCCTGTTCGGCGAGGCCGTTGACCGCCCCGACCGCCGACTGCCCGGCGCTCCCTTCGCCTTTGACAACGGCGAGGTTGAAACCTACGGCCCGTACCAGGAACTGGAACTGCCCTGAACCCCAGCCCGGATAGTGATCATATTTGATGTATAATGGGACTATTAACGCTTAGTATGTCATTTGTGACCTTTCCAGCATGGGCTCCAAACTGCCGTCGCACCTGTCTTTGCGAACGCCTGCGGAAATTCAGAACCGCCTGAGCGAGCGCCTGCGCGACTTGCGCCTTCGGCTGGGCTGGAAGCAGGCCACGCTCGCAGAGCGGTCTGGCGTTTCGTTACCCACGGTGCGGCGATTTGAAGGCGGCGGACAGATCACGCTGGCCAATTTCCTGCGGCTGGTCCATGCACTGGGCCGGCTGGAAGAACTCGCAGATGCATTCGAACCACCGCCGGTACGCTCCATTGACGAACTTGAGTCCGGGCAACCGCCGAGGCAGCGCGGTCACCGATGAGGCAAGTGGAAGTCCGGCTGCGTTTCGCGCCTGATCGTGAATTCCTGGTCGGACGCCTGGCGGAAGCCGAGCGCCGACTTTACTTCGAATACGACTCAGCATTTGTAGCCGGTGGGCTGCAGATTTCCCCCTTCAAACTTCTCCTGCAAGTTGGCGCTATCGAACACCGTGATCGGGCTTTCGGCCCGCTGCCCGGCGTGTTCGACGATTCGATGCCTGATGGCTGGGGCCGCCTGCTGATGGATCGTCATTTCCGCCAGCAGGGACTTGATCCGCGCTCGATTTCGGTGCTGGATCGTCTGCTTTGGCTGGGCACGCGCTCCCTGGGCGCACTGAGCTATCACCCGGCCCCGGAATCCGCTCCGGCGCAGGCGCTGGACTTGCAGGCCTTGCTAGGCCATGCGACCGACGTACTCTCCGGTGAGGCGAGCGAAGTCCTGCCGCAACTGCTGCGAGCTGGCGGATCCCCTGGCGGCGCCCGCCCAAAAGTGTTGGTCGGCCTGCGCGGAGATGAGGTGCTATCGGGCGAGGACGAACTACCAACCGGCTTCGAACACTGGCTGGTGAAGTTCGCCGCGTGTCAGGAACTGGCTGATGCCGGGCCGGTCGAGTACGCCTATGCCCTGATGGCTCGTGCGGCAGGCATGGAAATGCCCCCGGTTCGCTTGCTTGCGCTGGGCGAGCAAACCCGCTGCTTCGCCGTGCAGCGATTTGATCGCCTGCCAGGCAACCGCCGCTTGCACCTGCACAGTTTCGCCAACCTGCTCCATGCCGATTTTCGTGTGCCCAGCCTGGACTATGCCGATCTGTTTCGCGTCACCCAAGCGTTGACGCGCAACCACCAGGATTTGCTGCGCGCCTTCCGCCTTATGCTGTTCAACATTGCCGCCCACAATCGCGATGATCACGGCAAGAACGTGGCTTTTCTCATGGATGACCAAGGCGCCTGGCGGCTGGCGCCGGCCTTCGACCTGACCTTCAGCCCCGGTCCCGGCGGCGAGCACAGCACCACCGTTGCCGGCGAGGGCCGCGCCCCGGGCCTGGACCAGGTACAGACCTTGGCCCGCCAGTTCGGCCTGCGCCCCCGCGAACTCGATGCGCTGCGAGAAAGTGTCAATGCTGCCATCGAGCTCTGGGCCGAGTTCGCTGAACAAGCCGAGTGCAGGCGGAGTGTGACTAAGGAGATTGCCGCCCGCTTGCAGACAGTCTGAAAAACAGCGATAAGGTTATCGGCATCAGGCTTAAGCCCTAAGCCCCAGGCCAAACAGGTGCTGGAACGAGCTGCCAGCTTTGAAGGAAAGACAGTCAGTAATTTGATTCTGACGACTGCCATGGCGCGGGCTGAGAAAACCATTCGAGAGCATGAGGTTATGCGGCTTAATGCGCAAGGTGCCGAGACCTTTATCAACGCGCTCAGCAAGCCGGTTCGCTTCAACAAGAAGCTGTTGGCGGCCCTTGATGAGCATGAGTATCGCGTCACCAGCAAATAAGGCATAGGCAGAGTGCTGCTGGCCGATGCCCTGAAAAGGACCTTGACTGTCAGCAAAGAAATCGCCATCCATGCCATGGTTGTCGACGCCATTGATGACAGCGCCCAGCGCTTCTACCAACGTTACGGATTCACCCGGCTCGGTTCCTCCACTCAACGCCGTCTGTTCTTGCCGCTGAAGGCTATCGCAACCAGAAGATAGCCCTTCAAAAGCTGTCCTCCGGCTCGACCGGCATATCCTGAATATCCGGAAACTCATCGTCGGGCCCAATATGGGCCCAGAGCCCAAAAATGGACAAAATGAGGTGACGGCTGGCATAATCGAAAAGCCGCCAACCGATTGAATTTGAGGGGGAATTTGTTGGTGGCTACGGGTGGACTTGAACCACCGACCTCAGCATTATGAGTGCCGCGCTCTAACCAGCTGAGCTACGTAGCCACACGAAGCCGCGTATTGTCTCCGGTCTGGGGTGGGGCGTCAACCTTTTCGGGGCGGCTTTTTTAGTTCAGCCACCAGAAGCCGGCGTTGAGTATCCAGGCAAAGCTGACCCAGGCCAGGTAGGGGACCATCAGCCAGAAAGCCGTTTTGCTGATCGGTCGAAAATGCCGCAGGCAGATCAGGATGGCGGGCCACAGCACGGTCATGCCCAGCAGGGCCAGGCCGGGTGATTGCAGGCCGAAGAATAACGGCGTCCAGAGGGCGTTGAAAGCCAGCTGGATCAGCCACCATGCCATGGCAGCAGAGCGCAGGCCGACCTGGCGCCAGACCAGCCAGGCAGATACGGCCATGGCGATGTAGAGCACGGTCCAGACGGGGCCGAACAGCCAGTTCGGTGGCGCGTAAAACGGTCGTTCCAGGCTGGCATACCAGTCACCGGGTGGGAACAGGACACCGGTGGCGGCCGCGCCAAAGCTCAGCAGCAGGAAACCGGCCAGGGCGAGCAGGCTGAGCCATGGAGCAGGGCGATGCGTCATGGTTGACTCCGGGAGCAACAAACAACCATCAGTATGGACTGGGCGCGTGCAGATGGCATCGCGCCCGGCCCGATAAATACCGTCGTGTCGCTATGCCGGCAGCCATGGTCAACCCGGCATGTTCTTGCCAAAATGGCGGGCAAAGCGCTCGGCAATGGACTTGCGGGTGAAGTCGTGGTGCTGCGGGCCGGTGTGTTCGATCTTGATCGAGCCGAGCAGCGAGCCGAGACGACAGGCGTCTACCGGGTCCCAGTCGCGCTCCAGGCCATACAACAAGCCGGCACGGAAGGCGTCACCGCAGCCGGTTGGGTCGGCGATGCGTTCGGGCTTGATGGCCGGGATGCGGGTTTTTTCGCCGCCATGGAACAGGTCCGACCCTTCGCCGCCGTGGGTGACGATCAGGCCGCCGTCCAGTTTGGCGGCAATGGCCTCGTGGTCCAGGCCGGTCTTTTTCTTCAGCATTTCCCATTCGTACGAATTGACGGTCAGCCAGTCGGCCTGGTCGATCATCTGGATCAGTTCGCTGCCGTTGAACATCGGCAGGCCCTGGCCGGGGTCGAAGATGAACGGAATGCCGGCCTCGGCAAACTGGGCCGAGTGATCCAGCATTGCCTGCTTGCCGTCAGGGGCAACGATGCCGAACTTCACTCCCATGTCGGCGCTGATTTTCTGATGGTGGTTCTCGTTCATCGCGCCGGGGTGAAAGGCGGTGATCTGGTTGTCGTCGATATCGGTCGTGATGTAGGCCTGGGCGGTCCAGAGCTGGTCGCAGACGCGCACGTGTGTCTGGCTGATGTCGAGGCGGTCGAGGTGGCGTGCGTAGTCGTCGAAGTCGGCACCGACGGCGGCCATGGGCCAAGGGTCGCCGCCCAGTTTCTTCAGGCTATAGGCGATATTGCCCGCGCAGCCGCCAAAGTTGCGGTGCAGCTCGGGCACCAGGAAGGCGACATTGAGCATGTGGGTCTGGTCGGGCAGGATGTGGTCGCGGAAGCGCTCTGGAAACACCATGATGTTGTCATAGGCCAGCGAGCCGCAGATCAGCACGGACATGGATGGGATCCTCAAGGGTTGCGTAAGTCCGGCATTGTAACCGTGCGCTTGCGAATCGGCGGCCTTAACGCCTTCTTTTCAACTTTGCGGTTGCCGGTAGCGCCGCTGGTTGCTACATTAGGCGGTCTTTTTCAAGCTGGGCCTTCCCCTCCTGTTTCTGTCATGTTCAAGCGCTTACGCGGCATTTTTTCCAACGACCTGTCCATTGACCTGGGCACGGCCAATACCCTGATTTTCGTGCGCGGCCAGGGCATTGTGCTCAATGAGCCTTCGGTGGTGGCGGTGCGCATGAATCGTGGCCCGGGCGGGCCGCAGGAGGTGGCTGCCGTGGGTGGCGAGGCCAAGCAGATGCTGGGGCGGACACCGGGCAATATCCGCACGACCCGGCCGTTGAAGGATGGCGTCATTGCCGACTTCAACATGACCGAGCAGATGCTGCAGCATTTCATCAAGAAGGTGCACTCGTCGCGGTTTTTGCGGCCCAGCCCGCGGGTTCTGGTCTGTGTGCCGTGTTCGTCAACCCAGGTCGAGCGCCGCGCGATCAAGGAATCAGCCGAGGGCGCCGGCGCCCGCGAAGTGTTTTTGATTGAAGAACCGATGGCCGCAGCCATCGGCGCCGGCATTCCGATTCACGAGGCGCGCGGCTCCATGGTGCTGGATATCGGTGGCGGGACCACGGAAGTGGCCGTGCTGTCGCTCAACGGCATTGTGTATTCCAACTCGGTGCGCACCGGCGGTGATCATTTCGATGAAGCCATCATCAATTACGTGCGTCGTTCGTACGGCACCCTGATCGGGGAGTCGACGGCCGAGCGGATCAAGATGGAGATCGGCTGCGCCTACCCGCAGGAAGAACTCAAGGAAATCCAGATTTCGGGGCGCAACCTGGCCGAGGGCGTGCCGAAGATGCTGACCCTGAACAACAACGAGGTACTGGAAGCCTTGTCCGAGGCCCTGACCAGCATTGTCGGTGCGGTCAAGGTCGCACTGGAACAGACGCCGCCCGAGCTGTGTGCCGATGTCGCCGAAACCGGCATTGTGCTGACCGGCGGTGGCGCCTTGCTGCTCGGCCTGGACAAGTTGCTGATGGAAGAGACCGGGCTGCCGGTCATCATCGCTGACGACCCCCTGACCTGCGTGGCTCGCGGCGGTGGTCGTGCCCTGGAGATGATGGACGAAAATCGCGGCGACGTCTTCTTCTCGTCCTGATTGCGGGCGAGCTGGCGGGTGCGGTGAACATTCCGGGCAACGCCTACTCATCGGCTTCTGCAAGCGATCTGGCCGGGCGAACGGCCCGCCTGATGATGTACGGCTTGCTGGCCGTGGTGCTGATGACCCTGGATTTTCGTGGTCGGCACGTCGAGCGCGTGCGCGCCGGTGTGATTGGGCTGGCCGAACCGGTTTTCCTGGCAATTGAGTCGCCGTTTCGGCTGGTTGCCAGCCTGCGGGCCAATGTCCGCGATTATCAGGGGTTGTTGGCCGAGCGCGACCAGCTGGAGCGCTCGCTGCGTGAATCCGAGGCGCGTTTGCTGCTGGTTGATGAGTTGGTCGACGAAAACGCCGAGCTACGCGGTTTGCTCGATGCTTCGGACCAGCTCGATTCGCGGTTTCTGACCGCCGAATTGCGCAATATCGATCTGAATCCCTACTCTCATCGCGTGTTCATCAATCGTGGCACCCGCCATGGCGTGCGCTCGGGGCTGGCGGTGATCGAGTCGGCCGGTGTGGTGGGCCAGGTCGACCAGGTTGCGGCGCGCTCAGCCACGGTGATTCTGATTTCCGACCCTGATCATGCCTTGCCGGTGCGCGTCAAACGCACTGGCCTGCGCACCATTGGCTATGGCAGTGGTCGAATCGATGAACTCAGGCTGACTGATTTGCCGATGAACGTGGATCTGGAACCGGGTGATCTGCTGGTGACTTCCGGCCTGGGCGGCCGTTTTCCAGCCGGGTTGCCGGTGGCCGAAATTGTTGAGGTGCGGCGCCCGGCCGGCGAAGCTTTCGCGGTGGCCCAGGCGCAGCCCCTGGCGCGCCTGGGCAGTATTCGCCACTTGCTGGTCATTGAGCTGGAAGCCCCCGGGCCATTGCCCGGATTGATGCCTGTTGACGAGCCCGAGCCGGTCGTTGAGCCGGTCGAGGATGAGGCATGAGCGGGCGTAATGCGTCCAACGGCCTGATGCTGCTGACGCTGGCGCTGGGTTTTGCGCTGACCCTGATGCCATTGCCGACAACACTGGAGCCGGCTCGCCCCTACTGGGTAGCGATGATTCTGATTTACTGGAATCTGGAAACGGGGCGTTTGCGTCTGCTGGGTCAGGCCTTCGTGATCGGCCTGATTCTGGACTTTCTCACCGGCACCTTGCTGGGGCAGCATGCGCTGGGCCTGCTTATTCTGGTCTTCCTGCTGGAGCGTTTCCGCAACCGGATCCGTTTCTTTCCGCCCTGGCAACAGGCTGCGGCCGTATTTGCGCTGTTGCTCAACGAGCGCATCGTGCAGCTGTGGATCATTTTGCTCGGGGGGCATGGCTGGCCGGTGTGGACCTGGTGGTTGGCCCCGGTCGTGGCCATGTTGCTGTGGCCTTGGCTGTTCCTGCTGCTGGACTCCATGCGCCGTCGCCAGCGCTTGCTGCGTTCATGAAAAAGATCAGCGCCTATTCCGGGGCGGGCCGCGTTCGCGATGAGCAGGCCGAGCGTTCGGTGATCGAGCGCCGTTTCCGGGTGATGGTCGTCATCGTGCTGGTCCTTTTGATCCTGCTGGGCTGGCGCTACGGGCAATTGCAGCTTGGCGCTCACGAGATGTATGCGGCTCGGTCGGAAGAAAACCGCATCCGGCTGCGCGCCCTGGCACCGAACCGCGGCTTGATTCTGGATCGGCATGGCCGGGTGCTGGCGGAAAACCGACCCGCTTACCGTCTGGTCATCGTGCCGGAGCGCACGCCGGGCCTGGCGGAAACGCTGGAGCGGCTGGCGGACCTTGTTGATGTCAGTGCCGATGAGCTGCGCCGATTCGAGCAGCAGCGCTTGCGTTCGCGTCGGTTCGAGTCAATCACCCTCAAGAGCAACATGAACGATGCCCAGGTGGCTCGATTGGCGGTTGAACGTCACCGTCTGCCCGGGGTGGAAATCGAGCCCTACCTGACGCGCCACTATCCCCACCAGGGCTTGCTGGCCCACGTGCTGGGTTATGTCGGGCGCATTGACAGTCAGGACTTGCAGCGCCTGGATCGCGATCAATACCGGGCAACAACGCATGTCGGCAAGACGGGTATCGAGCGTCGCTATGAATCCCTGCTGCACGGTCGCGCTGGTCTGGAGCGGGTCGAGACCAATGCCCAGGGCCGGGTGTTGCGGGTGATCGAGCGGACCAACCCCCAGCCGGGCCAAGATCTGGTGCTGAGTATTGACCTGGAGCTGCAGCGCGAGGCGGTCGCCGCCCTGGGCGACCTGGCCGGTGCGGTGGTGGTGCTGAAGATTGAAACCGGCGAAGTGCTGGCCCTGGTCAGTCACCCCGGTTTCGACCCGAATCTGTTTGTTCACGGAATCAGCCAGACCGATTACAACGCCTTGCTGGCCGATCACCGGCGACCACTGTTCAACCGCTTCCTGGCCGGCGGCTACGAGCCCGGCTCGACGATCAAGCCGTTCATCGCGCTGGCGGGGCTGGATGCAGGGCATATTACACCGGAGATGACCATGTATTCGCGTGGCTGGTTTCAGCTGCCGGGCCACAGTCGTCGCTACCGCGACTGGCGGCGCGAGGGTCATGGCCGGGTAAATCTGGAGCGGGCCATGGCCGAGTCGGTCAACACATATTTCTACCAGCTTGCCCACGACATGGGCATTGACCGCATTTCCCGCGAGCTGGCCTTGTTCGGGTTCGGCCGGGCAACCGGCATTGATCTGCACGGCGAGACCGGCGGTGTTCTCCCTACCCGAGCCTGGAAGCGAGCCACCTTCGGTGAACCCTGGTTTCCGGGCGAGACCGTGATTACCGGCATCGGCCAGGGCTTTACCGTGGTCACGCCCTTGCAACTGGCGCACGCCACCGCCGCCCTGGCAGGCCGGGGCGTGACTGCGCCGCCGCGCCTGCTGGTGCCGGCTGAATCGGCGCGCATGGTTGTTCACGACGAGGCCAACTGGTCGGCGGTTTTTGATGCCATGGCGGCCGTGATTCACGGGCCGACGGGCACGGCCCGTGCGGTTGCCCGGCAGTTGCCTGTGAGGATGGGCGGCAAGACCGGAACTGCCCAGGTATTTGGTTTGCCGGATGACATTGACGAAGAGGACAGTCGGGAGGAACTGCCGGAACATCTGCGTAACCACGCCCTGTTTGTCGGCTTTGCACCGCTGGAGGCGCCGCGCGTGGCCATCAGTGTGGTGGCCGAGCATGGCGGTGGCGGCGCCCGGGTCGCCGCACCGGTGGCGGCGCGGACGATCAACCGTGCAATGGAGCTGGGCTATTGAATACCCTGGTTGCTCAACGCTGGTCTGGTTTGCTGCCGCCGCTGCGGTTGGATCCGATCCTCACCGCCCTGCTGCTTTTGCTGATGGGGTTCGGCTTGATGGTGCTCTACAGCGCCACGGAGCAAAACATGGCCCTGGTCAGTCGCCAGGCAGTGCGGCTGGGCTTTGGGCTTGCCGTATTGCTGGTGATGGCGCAGATCCCGCCGCGCTTTTACCAGGCTTGGGCGCCGGCGTTATTCGTGGCCGCATTGCTGCTACTGGTGGCAGTGCTGTTGTTCGGCGTGGGGCGGGGCGCCCAGCGCTGGCTGGACCTGGGCATAGTCCGATTTCAGCCGTCGGAAGGCATGAAGGTGGCGCTGCCGCTGATGCTGGCGGCATTGCTGGCGCGCCGGCCGCTGCCGCCAGGGTGGCTTGATCTTGGCATTTGCATGGGGCTGATCGCGATTCCGGCAGGCTTGATCGTGCTGCAGCCGGATCTGGGTACGGCGGTGCTGGTGGCAGCCAGCGGGCTGGCGTTGCTGTTTCTGGCCGGCTTGCGCTGGCGCCTGATTTTCGCCATGTTCGGACTGGTTGTGGCCGCCTTGCCGGTGATCTGGCTCAATCTTCACCAGTACCAGCGGCATCGGGTAATGACTTTCCTGAACCCGGAAAGCGACCCGCTGGGGCAGGGCTGGAACATTATTCAATCCAAGATCGCCGTGGGTTCGGGCGGACTGGCCGGTAAAGGCTGGACCCAGAGCACCCAGTCGCACCTGGAATTCTTGCCCGAACCGCATACCGACTTCATCTTCTCGGTGTTGGCCGAAGAGTTTGGGTTTATCGGCGTGATTCTGGTGCTGGCCCTGTACGGGGCGATCGTGCTGCGAGGCCTGCACCTGGCCAGCCGCTGCCGTGACAATTTCGGGCGCCTGCTATCGGGCAGCCTGGTGCTGATGTTCTTTTTCTACCTGGTTGTCAACGTCGCCATGGTCAGCGGACTGCTGCCGGTGGTTGGCGTGCCGCTGCCGCTGGTCAGCTACGGCGGCACTTCGGCGGTGAGTTTGCTGGCTGGCTTCGGGCTGGTAATGGGGTTGCATAGCCGGCGGCGGTTCATGGGCTGATGAGGAGCTGGTCGGGCGGCCTCGAGCGGGGGTATCCGCTTCAGTTCGACGCGTGGCGAGGCCTTCAGCGGATACCCCCACCCGAGGCCGCCCGACCAGGGAATGTGGGATCGGAAAAAGGCGAGGGGGAGCAGGTAGAATGGGCGAGGTTGGTAAAACTTTTTCCCGTAGCGGGATTCTATATTTCACCGTAACTGATTGATCGGGATCGACTTGATAATGCGTATTGCACTGTTTTTGCTGTGTTTTCTGGTGTTTTTGCCAGCGTTCGCCGATGAGCCTCATCCGGGGTCGGAGGCTTTCATCGAGCGTGTAGTCGCCGAACACGGGTTGGATGCCGCCGAGGTGCGCGCGCTGTTGGCCGAGGCCCGCTATCAGCAGTCGATCATCGACGCCATGACTCGGCCGGCCGAGGCCCGTCCCTGGTATCGCTACTGGCCGATTTTTCTGACCGAGGCCCGTAAATCCGGTGGCGCCGAGTTCTGGCGAGCCAATCAGGATCTCCTGGAGCGCGTCTCCGAAGAATTCGGGGTGCCGATCGAGATCATCGTCGCCATTGTCGGCGTGGAAACCAACTACGGCTCCAATACCGGCAGTTTCCGGGTGTTGGATGCGCTGGCGACACTGGGTTTCTATTACCCGCGGCGGGCCGATTTCTTTGCCCGCGAGCTGGGTCATTTCATGGTCCTGGCCACTGAGGAGGGGCTGCCCCTGACCGAGGTGCGTGGCTCCTATGCGGGCGCGATGGGCCTGGGCCAGTTCATTCCCTCCAGTTACCGTGCCTACGCGGTCGATTTCGACGGCAGCGGTCGTCGTGACCTGTGGCGTTCATTGCCCGATGCGTTGGGCTCGGTAGCCAACTACCTGGCCCGTCATCGATGGGAAACGGGAGCCCGTATCGTGCTGCCGGTTGACGGGGTGCCAGACGATCTCGATGCAAGCTTCCGGATGAATCTCGATCACAGTCTTGCCGAGCTGGCCGCCATGGGTATCGAGTTCGATGCTGATGGCCTGCCTGAAAGCACTGCTGCCACGCTGGTAACGCTGGAAAATGAAGACGGGCACGAGTATTGGATTGCGCTGAACAATTTCTATGTGATCACCCGCTACAATCGGTCGCCCTTGTACGCCATGGCCGTTGTTCAGTTGGCTGAAGCGATCGCGGAGCGTGCGCCCTGATGCGAGGTTTGGTGCTGGTTGCCCTGGCGTTGGCCGTGGTTGCCTGTGCGCCGCCGGTTCGTGATCAGGCTCCGGAACCGATTCAGGACGGGCCACCGACGCACGGCCGGTTTGATCCATCTAAAATCCAGTACCCCGTGCCGCGGCCCGAGCCGCGCAGCCCTTATGGCAATCACTCCCCCTACGAGGTGCTTGGCGTAACCTACGAAGTCTTGCCCACCGCGCGCGACTATCGCGAGATCGGAATAGCCTCGTGGTACGGTACCAAGTTCCATGGCCGCGCGACCTCATCCGGGGAGCCTTACGACATGTACCAGCTCACTGCTGCGCACAAGACCCTGCCGTTGCCCACCTATGCCGAGGTCAGGCACCTGGAAAACGGCCGGAGCATCATTGTGCGAATCAATGATCGTGGGCCGTTTCACCCGGACCGCATCATCGATTTGTCCTGGGCTGCGGCGGTCAAGCTGGGTATCGACCAAAGCGGAACCGGGCCGGTGGAGGTGACCACGATTACCTTTCCCGATGCGCTGACCTATGCCGTTGGCCCAGCGCGCTTGCCGGTGCTGCTGCAGGTCGGGGCATTCAGTGAGCTGGCCCGGGCCGAGGCAGTTGCCGGGCAATTGCGCGATGCAGGGCTGGGCCCGGTGCGAACAGAAAATGCTCGCACCTCGCAAGGCAGAGTGTTCCGGGTGCAGGTCGGGCCGGTGGCTCATGCTGAAGAGGCCATCGCCCTGGTTGACCAGATCGACCAGCTTGGTCTGGGCCAGGCCCGCTTTGTTTATCCCTGAACCACTTCCACCCCATTCGTATTCCCGTTGAATTCATTGTCATGACTGCCAAGCCAAGCATGTTCATCCATCGCACCTTGCTGGTGCTGACGCTGTTGTGCGTGGGCCCGGCGTTTGCCCAGGCGCCGGTGCCGGCGCCGCCGAGTATTGGTGCCAGTAGCTACATCCTGCTGGATTTTCACTCCTTGCAGGCCGTGGCTGAACGCGAGCCGGATTTGCAGGTGGAGCCGGCCAGTATTACCAAGCTGATGACTTCCTACGTGGCCTTCCGTGAGATTGCCAACGGCAATCTGTCCCTGGAAGACACGGTGCTGATTTCCGAACGCGCCTGGCGTACGCCGGGTTCACGGATGTTCGTCGAGGTCGGCACACGGGTGCGTGTCGACGATCTGCTGCGCGGCATCATTATCCAGTCAGGTAACGATGCCAGTGTGGCCATTGCAGAGCACATTGGCGGCAGCGAGGAAGTGTTTGCCAGCATGATGAATGAGCAGGCCCGCGCCTTGGGCATGGTCAATACCCACTACGTGAACTCCACCGGTCTGCCCGACCCCGATCAGTTGACCTCGGCGCGCGATTCGGCGCTGCTGGCTCGCGCGCTGATCAGCGAGTTTCCCGACTTTTACGGCTGGTATTCCGAACGTGAATTCACCTACAACGAGATCCGCCAGCACAACCGCAACCGCCTGCTGTGGCGAGACCCCTCGGTTGACGGCCTGAAAACCGGCCACACCAGTTCGGCCGGCTACTGCCTGGTCACCTCGGCCAGCCGCGATGGCATGCGCCTGATCAGCGTTGTCATGGGCACGGCCAGCGAGGAGGCTCGGGCCACGGCCAGCCAGGCCCTGCTCAACTATGGCTTTCGGTTTTTCGAGACTTATCAGCTATACGAGGCCGGTGATGAGCTGCGCCGTGAGCGGGTCTGGCGCGGCAGCGAGCGCGAAGTCGGTCTTGGTATTGCCGATGATTTGTTCGTGACCATTCCGCGCGGTCGTTACGACGCCCTGGAAGCGCGCCTGGAACTGGACCAGGACCTGGTTGCGCCGCTGGCGGCAGACGAGCCTGTGGGGGAGCTGGTGATCGCACTGGATGACGACCTTGTCGCCCGGCGTCCGCTGGTGACCCGTCAGGCTGTTGACCAGGCCGGCTTCATTGGACGCACGGCTGATGGCCTGCGCCGCTGGATCGGTGGCCTGTTCGGTGACTGAGTCGGTGGACCAGGGTGCTGCCGCCGGCCTGGAATTTCCCTGCGACTACCCGGTCAAGGCCATGGTGCGCGCCGGCGACGGGGTGCGCGACCAGGTGCTGGAAGCGATCGGCAAGCACGCCAGCTTGAGCGATGCCGAAGCAGTCCGGGTGCGACCCAGCCGCAATGGGCGCTTCGAGTCCCTGACCGTCACGGTGCAGGCAGAGTCTCGCCAGCAACTGGAGCAGGTCTACGGAGAACTGCGGGGGCTGGATGTTGTGGTGATGATGCTTTAAAGGATAGGGTTCAGGTTTCAGGTTTCAGGTTTCAGGAAAACCTTCATCGAAGCCTCCCCCTGAACCCTGAACCCTGAACCCTGAACCCTGA
>SKQI01000227.1 GCA_007119095.1 Wenzhouxiangella sp.
CCCCAGTCAAACGTGATCGTGCCATCCATCGGAATCTCGATGAACAGGTCGCTGTTGCCACCTACACCATCGTCACCGCCGAGGATGAATACCTCAACCGGCGGACCCGGTTCGACAGAGAGGCTACCGTTGACGCCGGCCGGGCTGTTCTCGAACGTCCAGTTGGACGGATCGAAATCACCGTCGAATCGGCCGCTGAACAGCGACAGTTCGTCGGTATCAATCGACCATGCCAGGCTGCCGGCTCCGGCGGAGGCTACGTTTGCGATGTTGAGCACATCGGCGGCTACGTCACCTGCACCAACCGTGAAGCTGAACGATGCAGGAGAAATATCGGCTTCGGGATCCGGCGCTTCGTCTACGCCCTCGCCCGACAGGGTCACAGTTTCGGATTGACCGTCGTTGACTTCAACCTCAACCGAACCAGTGTAGGGATCTTCATCACTCGGCGTAAAGGTGACTTCCACCAGGCAGCTGTCGCCGGGTTCCAGCAGTGTGCCCAGGGCACAGTTACCGCCGGTGATCGCAAACTCACTATCACCTGACAGAAGCAGGGTGGAAAGCTCCAGATTCTGTCCGCCTGTCGGTGCATCGTTACTGACCGAGAAGCTCAGGGTTGCAGCATCACCCACTTCAACCGCACCAAACGACAAATCAGTGGGCGAAACACCAAGCTCGCCGGGGATGACGATATCGGTAACCGTCAAGGTCACTGGCAGCTCGATCAGCGGATTGGCTGAATCGTTACTGCTGATGCACAGCAGCGCTTCATAGACCCCTACAGCGAGTCCGGTGGAATCCAGGGTCACATCGATCGTGCTGGTATCTCCGCCGGATGTGGTTCCGGAGATCGGATCCACGCTCAGCCAGCTGAGGGTCTCAGGTGCATCGCAGCCTTCCGGCTCGGTCAGCAGTACAGGACGAACCATCAGAGAACGGTAGTCCCCGAAGCCACCTTGGATCGGATCCCAGGACTGAGAGTTGTTGGTCCAGTTGAAGCCACCGGCAAAGCCCACCGGACGGTCCGTGCCCTGGTCAGCAGCCACGAAGTAGTTCGGGTCGGCCGGGGTGAAGCGCACGCCTACGTAGATGCTGCCTGAACCCACCTCAATATCCAGCGAGGTCAGGTCAATCGCGTTCCACAGCGGCGGGTAATCCGGCGGCACCGGCGGTGAGAGCTGATCCACATCGATCGTCACCGGCAGACTGCCGAGCTCGGCACCCGGCGTGCCGCCCGTCCCGCTATCATCGTAGACCACGATGTCGATGTCGAAGGTGGTCGAACCCGAGATCGTCAGGAAAGCCACACAGACGCCGGTCAGGAATGCCGGATAGTCTTCCGGTGTGTACCGATCAACAAAACGCGTCTCCGTGACGCCCGCGGCGGGGTTGCTCGAGTAGCCGTTCTCGACATTGCCGTCGTCTTGAATGATGATGCCGGGCTCACTTTCACAGTCCACCGCCATCAAACCGTTCGACGGCCGCGCCATCGTCAGGCTGGGCAGAGCCCCGCCGAGCAGCGACGCCATGTCCTGCAAATTTCCAGCGGGGATTGATTCACCACCGGAGAATGGCGGGAGCGTCCTGTGTCCCGCAGGCGCAAGCGCGGTATCAATGTCCCAAATCAGGTCGGCATCACCCACGTTGGTGATGTCCATCTCAAGGGTCGTGGCTGCATTTTCGCCCAACGAAGCGGAAAGGCTGGCTGGGTCAACGCTGATCGCCGGCGGGAGTTCACTGAGTACCTCCAGATTGACCGGAACAGCGACCAGCGGGTTGGCAGGATCATCCGTGGTGACACACAGGGCTGCGCTGTAGTTGCCAGCGCTCAATCCGGTTGCATCGACAAGAACGTCAACCTCGCTGGACGATTCCCCTGACGTGGTACCGGATTCCGGATCTGCACTCAGCCAGGGAACGGCAGAGAAGGTGTTGCAGGCAGCCGGGCTGAACTGGAAGTTGGTAACACCGAGTTCGCCGGGGCCGAACAGACCGTCGGTTGTATTGACCCGGAAAGCGAAGATATCGCCAGCGCTGACTTCGACCGTGGCCGAAGCGTTGAAGAACGGAACCTGCGAGTCATTGTTCGCCAAGACCGTAAAGGCACCGTTGATGGCGTAGCCGCCTGAGTCAAACGCGCCCGTATCAGTCGACTGATAACCCCAATCAAAGCTGATGGTGCCGTCGACCGGGATTTCGATAAACAGGTCTGAGTCACCACCCACTCCGTCATCGCCGCCAACGATAATGACTTCTACGGGCGGCCCCGGGTTGGTTGAAAAACTGCCGTTGACACCAGCCGGACTGTTTTCGAAGGTCCAGTTGCTGACATCGAAGTCGCCGGTGAAACCACGCAAACCGGCGTTGGATTGAATTTCGTCGTAATCAATGGACCAGTTCAGATCACCGGCGCCGTCGTTGTTGATGGTCAGGGTGCCACTGGCACTGCCATCAAGGACCACCATCATTTCGATGGGATCAGTCGAGATGTTGCCCACTGGCGCTGGGTCCAGAGCGAAACTGGCATTGATGGAGCCGCCTTCGGTCACTTCGACATCAGTAATCGTGAGCGGATGAAAGCCCGTCAGGCTTGCAGTTACATCGTAAGTTCCTTCCGGCGCTTCCAGGGTGTAGGTCCCATCCGGCCCGGTGGTGGCAGAACGGGTAACCTGACCGACCGCCACGACCTGGGCTCCTTCAAGCGGAGCCGATGTATCCGAACGGGTGACCGTTCCTTCCACTTCGCCTTGCAGGCCGCACTCGGCCTGGGCGGCCGTTACCGCGGCAACGGCATTGATTTCGCCCCAACCGGTGGCGTGATTGGGCACATTGCCCGGACCTTCATCACCGTTGTTGGAAGCGTAGGGAATCGGGTTGGCCGTCTGCATCAGCAGCGTGCCAGTTGTCGCGTAGTCACCAATCAGGCAAGGTGCCGCATCCCACATCAGGGCCACGAGACCTGAAGCTGCCGGAGCCGACATGGAGGTTCCAGTCCAGGGTCCGCTTTGGTAAGCGGTATCCGACGAGTCGACGGCCGAATAAATGGACACGCCAGGCGCTGACATGTTCGGCTTGATGTTGCCGAAACCCATCGGGTCTGGAATGTTCGGGTCGGTGCCCGGATTGGGATTATCAGTCGGACCCCAGTTGGAGTGATTCGCGTACTGACCATTGCTGTTGCCAGTCGAGCCAACACCCAGCACATTGCCGTAGCGACCCGGGTTGCCTACCGTATTCAGGCCCGGGGGACTGCTATAACCACAGTTGCCGGCGTTGCCATTGGCAAAGACCGGGACAATACCGGCGGCGATCCATGCGTCGACTGATCCCTGATACCAGGGATCGTAGAACTGCTGACATGAACCCCAGGAATTGTTGACCACATGCGGGCGCAGGCTGGGGTCTGGGTTGTTGCCGGCCAGATCGGTCGGTGCCGCCATAAACTGGGCACAACTGAGCAGGTTGGTGCCTGGGCATCCCGACGTGCAACCCAGACAGGATATCCAGTCAGCATCCGGTGCGACGCCGATCTGGTTGGAACCGCCGTCATCACCAACCGCCGTTCCGGTAACGTGAGTTCCATGGGCACCGAAGGTCTGGGGAGTTGTGGATCCGCCTACGTCGAACCAGTTGTAGTTGTGATCAAAGCTTCCGCCGCCCAGGGTGCCGCGATACTGGTTAACCAGCGCCTGGTGGGTGTGACGGGTTCCGGAGTCGATGATTCCGACGACCAGGCCGGTGCCGGTGAACCCCATGGCCCAGACATCGGGCGCGCCGATCTGCACGATGCTGGAGATCGGTGCACGCTCAGCAGACGGCTCTTCATCTGGGGCTTCCACTGGATCGGGAATAAAGCCCATGGGTTCCAGAATCAGTGCCTCGATATCGTCGCGTTCCGCCAGCACATCCACCATGCCGAGCGTCGCAGATTCAACCGCGATGACATTGTCGACCCAGAATGAGCGATAGCTCGCACCCATCACCCTGAGCTCTGCAAGCACGCCGCCCTGGCTGCGGCCGGCGACGGCACGCAGGCGGTTGTAGACGTACTCGCCCCGCGCATCCCAGTCCATATCAAATGCACGGCTCAGGTCAGCTCGCTGGCGCATGTAAATGAACAGGTTGGCATCGCCCCGCTCCATGATTCTGGCACGTAGCTCAGGGTCAACAAAGGGGCGCTCATCGCTGGCAGACGCAGCCTGGCCGGGGTCGGCACTTGCCGATACCGGCATGAATGCCAAGGCAAAAACTAAGCTCAGCCCGACCAGCAGGCTTGGGACGAGGTGTTTCGATCGCATGAATCCTCCCACAGGATTTTTAACTGTTTTTTTGATCGCCATGCTCGGCGCAAGCTGACCCATTTTTGGGTTCAGCCAGTCGGCGTTGGGTCCCTGATTGGCGACCGCAGCCACAATGATGGGGCAATTCGGAGCACCCAACAGGGCCGGGACTATCACATTCCGGAGACCAAAAGTCAAATGAGGAAATCAGCAAGCAGCATCAGTACCGATGCCTGGTGCATGCGGCCTGCAGCTGCGCCAGATCTAGAAACGCGGCTTGATTCTGCTGCGTTTCCGGCAGGGTTAAGGCAGTAATTTTTCAGGATTCAGGCAGGAATTTTCGACACAGTTGCCGCTGCAGAAAGCCTGAAGTTGGCATTGCCAGAGCGATGTTTCAGCTTCTAAGTCCCACGCCTCGCTCAATCAGCGTCAGACAGATGAAGAAGAGCAGGGAGGCGAAGCCAAGGGTGATGGCATAGGCGATCCAGAGCGGGATATCGCTGACACCGAGCAGTCCGTACCTGAAGGCATTGACCATGTAGACAATGGGATTGATCAACGCAATCTGCTGGGCGATCCCCGGCAGCAGGCTGACCGAAAAGAACACTCCGCCCAGATAGGTCAACGGCTGCAGGACGAAGGTAGGGATGATGGATATATCGTCGAACTTGCGGGCGTAGATAGCATTGATAAAGCCAGCCAGGGCGAACACAATCGACGTCAATAGCAGAATGCTGATCGTGACCAGCAAGTTGTGCATGTGAAAGCCGGCAAAGAACGCTGCGACCAGCCAGACCAGCAAGCCCACCGCCAACGCCCGGAACACGGCCCCGGATACATAGCCTGCCAGGATGATCCACGGCGGCAGCGGGCTGACCAGCAACTCCTCCACGTGCTTGCCGAACTTCGCGCCGAAAAAGGAGCTGGTGATGTTGCCGTAACTGTTGGTGATCACGCTGAGCATGATCAGACCCGGAACGATGAATTCCATGTAGGGCAGGCCGCCCATTTCGCCGACGCGGCGGCCGATGATGGCGCCGAAGATAACGAAATACAGGCTCATGGTGATCACCGGCGGGATCAGGGTCTGGGCCCAGATCCGCAAAATGCGGGTGATTTCCTTGATCAGGATGGTCTGGTAGCCAATCCAGTAACTCCGGGCCGAGACTTCGACACTCATGCCGCACTCTCCTGATCGAGATGAACCATGCGCACGAACAGTTCTTCGAGACGATTGGCCTTGTTGCGCATAGAGACTACCTCCATGCCCTCTGCCTCCAACTGACTGAACAAGCGATTCAGGCTCCTGGATTTCGGAATGCTGGCTTCCAGCGTGGTGGCGTCCCGCAGCACGACCTCGATGCCTTCAATGACCGGCGCCCGGCTGACCGGCGCGCGCAAGTCAAGGACAAAGGTCTCGATGTCCAGTTTGCCCAGCAGGGTCTTGATGCTGGTGTTCTCGACAATCCGCCCCTGGTCGATGATGGCGATGTTGCGGCACAGGTTTTCCGCCTCTTCGAGGTAATGGGTGGTCAGGATGACCGTGGTCCCGGCGGTGTTGATCTCTTCGATGAATTTCCACATCGAGCGCCGGATCTCGATATCCACACCTGCCGTGGGTTCGTCGAGAATCAGCAGCCGCGGCTCATGCACCATGGCGCGGGCAATCAGCAGTCGTCGCTTCATGCCGCCGGACAATGTGCGCGACATGCCGAACGCCTTGTCCCACAAGCCCAGTTTGCCAAGGTAGTATTCTGCGCGTTCTCGAGCCACGTGCCGCGGCACGCCATAGTAGCCGGCCTGGTTGACGACAATATCGAAGGGTTTTTCAAACTGGTTGAAGTTGACTTCCTGTGGCACCAGACCAATCTGCGCCATCGCCTGAGACCTTTTTTTCTGCACGCTGATGCCGAAGACGCTGGTCTCGCCGGCGCTTGCGTTGACCAGCGAAGACACGATGCCGATCAGCGTTGATTTACCCGCTCCGTTGGGACCCAACAAGGCAAAAAAGTCGCCCTCCGCGACGCTCAGGTCGATACCCTTGAGCGCCTCGACACCGTTTTTGTAAGTTTTTCTGAGCTGACGAACTTCTAGTGCGTTCATGACCGATGGCACATACTTTTATTGTTGAACTGCGTCATTATGGGGTGCGTCGGGTTTATGCAGGGCGAAACCGAATATCTAGGGACTTTCATGCCGCAAATCAAATTCTGTTTCGGGACCGGCTTGCAGGTCGGCCTGATCATCGCCGCATTTGCCAGCCTGCTGGCGCCCGGACACAGCTTCGCCGGCGGGCGCTACGCTGAGCTGAAAGCCTGCGAGCTGTCCGCAGCCGGCGGCCGCTTGAGCGTGCAGGCTCGCTGCGGCAGCTTCGAAGTGCCGGAGGACCCTGTCCGCCCCGAGGGCCGTCAGATCGAGTTAGCCTATGCGGTGCTGCCTGCTCGCGGCAGCCGAACCCGGCCGGACCCAGTGTTCTTCCTGGCCGGCGGGCCTGGTCAGTCCGCCCGCGAAGCAGCGCCCTTGATGCGCGCAGCCCTGCGTCACGTCAACCGCAATCGCGACCTGATCTTTCTTGACCAGCGCGGTACCGGCGGCTCGAATTCGCTGGACTGCGATTTCGACTACATGAGCGACATGCTGGAGATGGATTTCCCGGCCATCAACCAACGCCTGCGCGAATGCAAGCAGGGTTGGGACGCGGACGTACGCCACTACACCACCGAAATCGCCGCCCTCGACCTGGAAGCCATGCGCGAGCGCTACGGCTTCGAGCAGATCAACCTGGTCGGCGGCTCGTATGGTACTCGCATGGCCCAGGTCTATCTGCGCCGCTTCCCGGAGCGGGTGCGCGGCCTGGTCATCGACGGGGTCGTGCCCACCCGCCTGCGCCTGGGCGCCGAACACGGCATCAAGTTGGACCAGACGCTGTACCGGCTGTTCGATGCCTGCGCCGAAGATCGCGAATGTGCAGCCGCCTTCCCCGATCTGGAATCGGCTTTCGAGGTGCTGGTCAGCCACTACAGCACCAACGGCCAAGCCCTGAGCGTCACTCATCCGCGCACCGGCCAGGCCGTGGATATCACCTTCAACCGCGACTTTCTGGCCAGCGGTCTGCGCTTTCTCGCCTACGCGCCACAGACCCAGATGATGATCCCCTACCTGATCCACGAGGCCGCAACCACCGGCGACCCCTCGCGCCTGGCCAGCCAATCGCTGATGGTGACCGAGCAAATGGGCGACATGATTGCCATCGGCCTGAATTTCGCCGTTGGTTGCGCCGAAGACTGGCCGAGCTGGCCGCGCGACCTTGACCAGTCGCACACCCTGCTGGGCAACAGCATGCTCGAGTTCTACGATACGGTCTGCGACTGGTGGCCGCGCGGTGAGGTGCCGGAAGATTTCCACCAGCCTTTCGACCCCGGCACGCCGATGCTGATCCTGTCAGGCGAATTTGACCCCGTGACACCGCCTGAATACGGCGACGAAGCCGCCGCACAGTTTGCCAACAGCCGCCACCTGGTCGCGAGCGGTCAGGGACATATCGTATCGACCCAGGCGTGCATGAGTCGCATTGTCACCGAGTTCATCGACAACCTTGACCTGGACGCACTCGACACAGACTGCATGGACAGCCTGGGGCCGGAACCTTTCTTCATCAACCTGCTGGGACCGTCACCATGATCGAAGCCAACGCCCTGCGCAAGACCTTCAACAAGGGCAAGGTCGTGGCCGTGGACGAGGTCAGCTTTTCAGCCCGCGACGGCCAGATCACCGGCCTGCTTGGCCCCAACGGCGCCGGCAAGACTACCACCTTGCGGATGCTCTACACCTTGCTGAAGCCGGATTCGGGCGGTATCAAGGTTGACGGCATCGACCCGACCGCCGAACCGCTGAAGATCAAGCGCGCCCTGGGCGTGGTGCCGGACTCACGCGGCCTTTACGATCGTCTGACCGCGCGCGAAAACATTCGCTACTACGGACGCCTGCACGGCCTGGACCGGGCCACCATCGACCGACGCATTGACGAATTCGTGCGCGTGCTCGACATGGCTGAGTTCATCGACCGCAAGACCGATGGCTTTTCCCAGGGCCAGCGGGTCAAGGTCGCCATCGCTCGGGCCCTGATCCACGACCCACGCACAGTGCTGCTCGACGAGCCCTCGAACGGCCTGGACGTGATGACCACCCGGGCCTTGCGGGAATTCCTGCGTCAGCTTAAAAGCCAGGGCCGCTGCGTGGTCCTGTCGACCCACATCATGCAGGAGGTAGCAGCACTCTGCGATCGCATTGTCATCATCGCCCACGGCCGGGTCGCAGCCGAAGGTACGGCCGATGAACTGCTCGCCCGCTCGGGCGAAAAAACCCTGGAGGATGCATTCGTGAAACTGATCGGCAGCGACGAGGGCCTGCTGGCATGATGGCTGTCTATATAAAAGAGTTGCTTGACAACTTCCGCGACCGCCGGGTGATCATCAACACCCTGATTCTGGGGCCATTGATGGGTCCGGTGATCTTCGCGGTGATGATCTCCTTCATGACCCGCCAGGCTACCGAGCGCATGGAAGCACCGCTGGAACTGCCCGTGGTCGGCGCCGAACACGCGCCCAACCTGATCTCCTTCCTGGAACGCCAGGGCGTGATCATCACCGAGGCGCCCGATGACCCGGAAGCAGCGGTGCGTCAGGAAGTCGAGGAAGTGATCCTGCGCTTGGGGCCTGACTTCGCCGAGGCCTGGGAAGCCGGTCACCCGGCGCCGGTCGAGCTGATTGCAGATCTGTCGCTGCGCTACTCGGGCACCACCATCGCCCGGGTTCGTGGCTATCTCGGCGCCTGGTCCGGCCAGGTCAGCCAGCTGCGGTTGCAGCTTCGCGGCGTCCACCCGGACCTGACCCGGCCAATCAACGTCCAGGTCACCGATCTTTCGACACCCGAATCACGCGGCGGCATGGTGCTGGCCTTCCTGCCCTATTTCATCCTGATCACCGTGTTCATGGGTTCCATGCACATGGCCATCGACACCACCGCCGGCGAGCGCGAGCGCAAGTCGCTGGAGCCCCTGCTGATCAATCCGCTGCCGCGCTGGCAAATCATGGCCGGCAAGCTGGGCGCCACCACCTCGTTCGCCTTGATGACCCTTGCGCTGGGGCTGGTCGCCTTCGTCATCGCGATGAGCTATCTGCCGGTGGAGGATATGGACATGGCCCTGAATCTGGATCTGCGCGTCGCGGCCTGGGCTTTCCTGCTGTGTGCCCCGGCCGCGCTGATGGCCGCCGCCCTGCTGACTATCCTGGCCGCCTTCGCCAAGAGTTTCCGCGAAGCCCAGAGCTACATGGGCCTGGTCATTCTGGTGCCGATGATTCCCAGCTTCTGGATCCTGATCGACCCAACCCGCACCGTAACCTGGATGACCATGGTGCCGCTGCTCAGCCAGAACGTCCTGATCCTGGACCTGGTCCGCGGCGAACCAATGAACCTGGCCTGGGTCGGCCTGTCACTGGCCACCACCGGCCTGGCCGCCCTGGTCCTGGCGGCGATTGCGGGCACGTTGTACAACCGGCCGAATTTGATATTTACCTCGGGGTGAGCCGCCGCCGGGTGCTGCGGCGGGAAGAGGGGAGAGGGGAGAGGGAAGAGGAAAACCCTTGAACCTCGCTCCTTGAACCTTGAGCCTTCTTCCCCACCTCACAACTCGCTGCCATACTCCAACCATGCACCTCATCACCGCCCTCATTGCCCTCATCGCCATCATGCTCGTTCTCTGGGCCTGGCAACTCAAGTCCCGGCGGGCGGACTGGGTGGATGCGGCTTGGGCGGGCGGAATCGGGTTGCTTGCGATTTATTTTGCCGTTGTTGGCGATGGCAGCATCGAGAAACGGATATTGATCGGCCTGGTGACCGGCACCTGGTCTTTTCGGCTGGCGCGGCACCTGGCCGTCCGGCTGGCCGGGCATGACGACGAGGACGGTCGCTACCAGGCCATGCGCCAACATTTTGGTGAGCGCGCGCACCTGTTTTTCTTTTTCTTTTTCATCGGTCAGGGCCTGGTTGCCTGGCTGTTCGCGCTGCCCGCCTGGGTGGTGGCGAATGATCCGTCTTCGGCGCTGTCGCTCTGGGTGATCCTGGGCGTGGCAATCTGGCTGGTCAGCCTGGCCGGCGAATCCATTGCCGATCGCCAGCTCGCAGCTTTCCGCAGGGACCCGGCCAACAAGGGCCAGGTCTGCCAGGTCGGGCTGTGGCGCTATTCCCGCCACCCCAACTATTTCTTCGAGTGGCTGCACTGGTTCAGCTACCCGCTGATTGCTCTCGGAGCCCCCAACCAGTGGATCACCTGGCTGGGGCCGGTACTGATGCTGTTGTTCCTGTATCGGCTGACCGGCATCCCATACACGGAGAAGCAATCGCTGAAGTCTCGCGGAGATGCCTACCGCGCCTATCAGCAGAGCACCTCGGCCTTTGTACCGTGGTGGCCAAAGGAAGGAAAAAGTAACAGGTAAGACGGAAAAGGAAAGAGGCGGTATCCTAAGCGACTGTCATTCGACTCGCGGACAAAGGGGCACGAATCCATGTGTGGCATTGTTGCGGCCTGTGCCGAGCGCAATATCATCCCCATTCTGATTGATGGCCTGCGACGGCTGGAATATCGCGGCTATGACTCGGCCGGACTGGCCTGCCTGCCGACCGACGGTCGGCTGCACCACCAGGCCGAAGTGGGCAAGGTGGCCGACCTGGTGGCCGCGCTGGATGAAGGCCTGAGTGCACCCACCGGCATCGCCCATACCCGCTGGGCCACGCATGGCTCGCCGACCCGGGAAAACGCACACCCCCATGTTTCCAGCGATCGCGTGGCCGTGGTTCACAACGGCATCATCGAGAACTTTGAAAGCCTGCGCGAGGAGTTGCAGGCCGATGGCTACACGTTCAGCTCAGAAACCGACACCGAAGTCATCGTCCACTTGCTCGACCAGGCTCTGGCCGCTGGCCAGCAGCCGTTGGATGCGCTCCGCGCAACCTGCCAGCGACTGGATGGCGCCTATGCCATTGCCGTCATCATGCGCGACCACCCCGAGCAGGTGCTCGGCGCCCGCCTGGGCAGCCCGCTGGTCGTCGGCGTCGGCGTCGGCGAACACTTCCTGGCCTCGGACGCGGCGGCGCTGGTACCGGTCACCCAGCAAATGATGTTCCTGGAAGACGGCGACCTGGTCGAAATCAGCCGTCATCAGGCCCGGGTATTCAACCAGGACCTGGCTCCGGTTCAGCGCAAGATCCGCATCTCCTCACTGCCGGCCGATGCGGTCGACAAGGGCAGTTATCGGCACTTCATGGAAAAGGAAATCCACGAGCAGCCGGAAGCCATCGCCACCACCCTGAACGCGCACCTGGACGGCAAGCGCATCTGCCCCAGCCTGGACAGAAACCTGCTGAAGCGGGTACGGGCGGTGCACATCATTGCCTGCGGCACCAGTTTTCATGCCGGCCTGGTGGCTCGCTACTGGATAGAGTCGCTGGCTGGCGTGCCGGTCAGCGTCGAGGTCGCCAGCGAGTATCGCTACCGTCGTCCGGCGATTCCGGAAGACACCCTGCTGATCGCCATCTCCCAGTCTGGTGAAACTGCCGATACTCTGGCCGCACTGGGCCGCTCCGATGAGCTCGGCTACCTGGGTACCCTGGGCATCTGTAACGTGCCGGAAAGCGCGCTGACCCGCCAATGCGACCATATCCTGATGACGCGCGCCGGCCTGGAAGTCGGCGTGGCCTCGACCAAGGCCTTCACCACTCAGCTGACCGTGCTATTGCTGTTTACCGCTGCCCTGACCGAAGCTCGCGGCGGCGACCAGCGCCTGGTCGACAAGATGCTCGAAGACCTTGGTCACGCGCCGCAGCAGGCCCGCGAAGTCCTGGCCATGGATGAGCGGGTACAGGAAATCGCCGAAGAAATTGCGGAAAAGCCACACGCGCTGTTTCTCGGTCGAGGCATCGAGTATCCGATTGCCATGGAAGGCGCACTCAAGCTCAAGGAAGTCAGCTACATCCACGCGGAAGCCTACGCGGCCGGGGAGCTCAAGCACGGCCCGCTGGCATTGGTCGACGAAAGCCTGCCGGTCATAGTGCCCGCCTCAAGCAGTAGCTTGCTGGCCAAGTTGGTGTCCAACCTGCAGGAAGTCCGGGCACGGGGCGGGCGCCTGTACGTGTTCGCCGACCGAGGTGTGGAAATGGCTGCACATGCACGGGTCGAAATCATAGAAGTACCGGCCCCACACTCGATGATTTCACCGATTCTGCAGATACTGCCGCTGCAGTTTCTGGCCTACCATGTTGGCGTGCTGAAAGGTACCGATGTTGACCAACCGCGCAATTTGGCCAAATCAGTCACCGTGGAATGAAAAAGCCCGCCTGACGGCGGGCATAAAAGCGGTCTGGTCATCACCAAACCGGCAGGGCATGCTTTGAAACTTGTCGCGCTTTCAGATAGCGCCTGGGATCCGGGGCCCCTGGGATGACTTGAGCGCCAAACCGATATTCAGATAACTGCCGTCAGGCAGCCCAGGTTCAAGCCTGGTAAACGCGAGCCTCTTCGAAATCTGTCGCCGGCGCATCATCGGTTTCCAGTTCCATCAACCAGTCCATCACCGCCTGGTCTGACAGCAGCGCTTCGAAGTTTCCGTTTTCGTTGATTTCTACATGTTCCATGGTTCTGTCCCTTTGTGCAGTGGCAGGTGCTGGCCTGCATATGTGTTCGTTGGGAAGATAAATGCAAGCCTTGTGCCAAATAAAATAGACGCCATAAAAATCAATGCATTAGCTAGAAATCACCATCAAAAAAACTGACCAGCTTTGACAGGTAATGAACGCTGATTGACACGTTTGGTCGCCCTGATGGCCCACTGGTGCTTCACTGAAAAAGCAAAACGCGCCCACCAGGTGGTGGGCGCGTCGCGCTGTCTGGACCCGGGCCAGAGCCCAGGCGGGCGATCACTCAGACAGAATCGCCCTATCGGGTTCCCCTTCCCATGTTCGGTGGCCGATTCCCCATCGGCTCATGCAATTCATTTCGGATTTCAGCGCATCCAGCTCAATGGCTGGGAACGGCTCGAATGTAGCGAGCATCATCCAGGCCTTCGCTGCCGTCTTCTGCTTCCAGCTCCATCAACCATTGCATGACCACTTCGTCGGACAGCAAACTGTTGAAAGAAGTCTGGTTTACGTCGACGATCAAGTCCTGGTTGGGCTGGTTATCAACAATCAGATTCAAGTCAGCCATGGTGAATTTTCGCCTCAGAGTTCATCAGTTGGTTTGTTTAATGCATTATTCGTGCCAAACTTTTTCAAACCGACCGAATTCCCGCCGAAAGTCCACCCATAGCGCGGAACTGATTGAAAAATGTGACGCAATTTGTCCAGTGCATGACCGCCACGGTCAGGCACAATGCCGTTCTTTGGCTGCCCGGAATCAAGCTCTAAACCCATGCCCCCTCTGCATTTCCTGCTCCTGTTCGCCATCTGCCTGATCTGGGCAGGCAACTTCATTGCTGCAGCCTTTGCCGTTAGTGAACTGGAGCCCATTACCTTTACGGTGGCTCGATACCTGCTGGTCCTGGTTCTGGTCTTTCCCCTGCTGCGCTGGCCGGCCAAAGATCAGTGGTGGCGGCTAATCGCCTGCTGCTGGACCATGGGCGCGCTGCACTTCGCGCTGGTATTTCTGGCGTTGGGACGATCCGACGATGTCTCCTCGGTAGCGCTGCTGATGCAGGTCTACATCCCGATGTCGACGCTGCTTGCGGTGTTTCTGCTTGGCGAACGCATTGGCTGGCGTTCGGCCAGCGGGATAGCGATCGCGTTTGCCGGTGTCATGGTCATGGGTCTTGATCCGCTGGTGCTCAGCCAGCTTGACGTATTGATACTGGTGTTGTTGTCCGCCTTCGTGCTCGCCCTGGGCACCATCCTGATGCGCGGGCTCAAGGGTGTCAGCGTGCTCAATTTCCAGGCCTGGAATGCAGCCCTGTCGCTACCGCCGCTGCTGCTGCTGGCACTGTTCCTCGAGCAGCCGGCCGACACCCTGGCATTGGCGGTGCAGCGCGCCGACCTCTGGTTGGCCCTGGCCTATTCGGCCATCGGTGCCTCAATCATCGGTCACGGCGGCTTTTACTGGTTGATCCAGCGCCACGAGGTCAATCGGATTACGCCTTATCTTTTGCTCGTGCCTGTATTGGCAGTACTGCTGGGCGTGCTGTTCTGGGGTGATCGTCCCGGCCCTCGCCTGCTGCTGGGCGGCGGCCTGGTGCTGGCCGGTGTTTTCTGGATCACCCTCCGTGCTCGCTTCCGCCGAATGGCACCTGATCGACCGCCGGCCGGATAAGCGCAGCGCTTCCATCCGTTGCACTCTGGAACATTTCCTGACGATGAATCGTGGCTGAAACGGCGGTTCAGAGTCGATTAAACACGCCCGGCTGACAATGACTCCAAGCCGCCAACGCGGCCAGTTACCGCAACCTGAAGGAGTCCAGCCATGAAAAGCCCTATCCATAGCCTCATTGCATTGCTCGCCCTGTTCGCCGCAGCGACCGCCCTCGCTCATCCGCCGCTGCCGGCCCCGCCGGGTTTCGGCCCCGCCCGCCACGCGCCACCACCGGTCCGACATCAACACCCTCAGGCCCGGCTGGCCAACTGGTATGCGAACGAGGCTTCCCGCCAAACCGTCGCCGCCAAACGGATGGGCTGCGGCTTTTCCGGCCCACGCTGGACCACCTCCTGGCGCGCGCATCATGACTGGGCGCTGACCACGTCCTCATCGCGCATTCACCAGGAAATCGACCGGCGCGACCATGCACTGCACCAGTGCCGTCAGCAATTCGTTCGCCAGCACAGAAGGCACTGGCGGGGGTAGATGTGAAGGGCTAAAGGGTTAAGGGGTTAAGGGGCAAAAAACAAATCCCACGGGAAACACGGATTTGATCTTCCTTTTACCCTTTTACCCTTTTACCCTTTTACCCTTTTACCCTTTTACCC
>SKQI01000041.1 GCA_007119095.1 Wenzhouxiangella sp.
CCAGACGAAACAGCCACCGCCAGGCCCAATGTATGGGCAAACTAACCCAGCAGGCCGCCGCAAACAGCGCCGCTCCGAACAGGAGTACAAGGATCAGACTCAGCATTTCCGGGCAGTGTTTTCAATGAATGGCAGAAACATCAACCAGCAACTCAACAAACGCTGCCTGATAATATCCCAAGCATGCTCAACCGCATGCGCCAACTTTCCAGGCAGGAACGAAGAGACCTCTGGCCGGCCCTCTGGCGCCTGGCCTGTGTGAGAGCAAGCCTGCTGACGCGTGGCATACGCGGCACGCTGATGCGCTGCGGTGGCACGGCATCCGGGTTGGACCCTGCACTCGACAAGGATGACCTGCAAACCTGGCGGCGGCGGGCACTGGCCTTCCGACGAACGGCCCGCCTGATTCCCCAGGCACGCTGCCTGGCCCGCTCTCTTGCCCTGCGCTGGTGGATGCGCAGCCACGGCATCCAGGCCGAACTGAAGATCGGCGTGCGAAAAACCAACGGCCAGATCGACTCCCACTCCTGGGTTATCGTCGGGAATACCCCGATCGACGAGACGCCGGACAATACTGCCGGCTATCAAGTCATTCAGACTGAATCCGAGTCGTCCGTTTCGATAGAAACGCTCGAATCTCGTCAAAGCCTGTAACCAGACCACGGAGCGAATTACCAACTATCGTTCAGAACTGACAACGACGACCTCGGCGCACCTCACAACCTTACAGTTCAGGCATGACTCTGGTCACCAATTGACAAATTTTGTCAGGCGTGGATTGTGCCGTTATCCACATGTTTCTAAATTACTGAAAATGTAATCAAGAAAACGCTGCCTTGACCGCCGGCGGTTGCTTGGCATGCTATTTGCGTGTACCAGAGTCATGCAATTTCCAACGACCCCGACCATGACACGTAAAACCCTACTTTCCATGTTGATCATGCTCCTCCTGGCCATGCCACTGGCGGCGGGTGCAGGACAATCCGAGCTTGTCCTGGAAATCAACCATCAAAAAGATGTGGCCAATATTGGCCATTCGCGCAGTAATGTGCAGCCGCCCTATCGCGGTCGACATGCCGGCGGCCTGGCCGAGCTTGCACAGGCCCATGCCCGAAGAGCGGACTGGCAAGCACTGGCTAACGACATGGATTTGATGATTGACCGGGAAAGCGTTCTCGTCGAAATTCGCGGCCCCGCAACGGAAAAGCAATTGGCGTCGCGACGATCGCATACGCGCAACAGTGGCAGGCTTGCCGAAGCCTGGGTACCGTTATCGCAACTACGCTCACTCCTGAACGATCCCAATGTGGCGGTTACGCCCGCGAGGCGTCCACAGCCTGTGCGCATCACCCCCCGCAGTGGCTCGGTCACCTCTGCCGGCGTCACAGAAAGCGGCCTTGACCTCTATCACGGCTTTGGCGCCACGGGCCAGGATGTCACCATTGCCGTTATAGACCTGGGTTTTGCCGGTTACTCTGCCCTGCAGGCCAGCGGTGACTGGCCAGCTAATAGTCAGCTGAAACGTTTCGTGGTTGACGGCTCATCGATCACGGAATGTGCGTCTGGCAGCTGCCCGGCCTTTGAAGGCAGCGACGACCACGGCAGCCGGGTGGTGGAACTGGCCCACGACAGCGCGCCGAATACTGCCATCTGGGCCTACCAGGTTCAAACCGTCGGTGAGTGGTACCAGGCCATCCTGCATGCCAGCGACCCATCCGAACATGGCGGACTGGGCGCCGACATCATCGTGGCAGCGCTCAGTGCGCCGCTGGACGGCATAGGCGACGGTTCGGCCTGCCCGGCCATCTGGGTCGACAGCTCGGGCCGCTGCGGCACCATCGCCGAGGCCGCCGAAATCGCGCAAGCGCGCGGCACGCTCCTTGTGTCGCCGGCCGGCAATTCCCGGCAACGCCATTGGGGCGGCCAGTTTTCAGCCACCCCCTCACCGTACGTTGGTCTATCAGCCCACGACTGGGGTGGCGGCAACCTGAACCCCAGCAGCGCCTGCTACGCCGCTGGCTTCACCTTGCGCCTGGAACTATTCTGGAACGACTGGCAGAACGTCGATCAGGATTACGATCTGTTACTGTTCCGTCAGGCCGAGGCAGGCTGGTGGCAACTGGTCGCCGTATCGCAAGATGAACAAGACGGCGGTATTGCACAGCAACCGCAGGAAGCCATTGCCTACAGTGCGACAGGGACCAGTGCCGACTGTCCCACTGGTTTTTCTCGGTACGCAATCATGGTCATCGAGTGGAGTGCGCCGCAGGGACCGCACAACCTGCAGCTGTTCACAAACTTCGACCTCGGGACATCGGTTGCCGAACGCAGCCTGGTGTTTCCGGCTGACTCACCGGCGGTGTTCACCGTCGGCGCCATTGACCTGGCCTCGGCCAACAACGAGGCAGCAGATTACAGCGGTGAAGGCCCCGTGCTGGCACCCGGTGGTGGCCTGCCCGGCCCCGGCAATGAGCCGCTGGTTGCAAAACCCGATGGCATGAGCTTCGCCTCTGTTGCTACGGTCGGCGGAGCCTTTGCCGGAACCTCCGCAGCCGTACCGCACGTCGCCGGCGTCGCCGCGGTCCTGGCCCAACTGCGCAAGGAAAAACCCGAACAAATCGCGCCCAATCCCGCCCTGGCACTTACTACAGCCATGCATGAAGTAGGCTTGACCGGCAGCAACGACCTGGGCCCACCCGGCTTCGATACGCGCCATGGCTACGGCAGGATTCGCCTGGGTGAAGTCTGCGAAGCCGACGCCCGCCTGTTGGGCAGCCGCGGCGATGAGCTGCCCTGCACCTGCAGCCAGGCCTTCGAGTTCATCCCTGGCAAGTGGCACATGGTCAGCCTGGCCTGCGATCGCCGCGCCGGCAACAATGTCGGCGACACCTTTGGCAGCTTCGGTCTTGGCACCTACGGCCAGCAATGGGGCATGTTCAAACGCGACACTAACAACAACGCCTACATCTTTCTGAACGAGGCCAGCGAACTGAACATCGGCGAGGCCTACTGGATTGGCACTAACCATGGTGGCAGCGGCAGCCTGGAGGGCCTCACCCCCGATTTCACCGAGGCCTTTCCGATCAACGCCACGGGTATCGACGGCCCGATTGGCCGCGGCCACCTGGTCAGCAACCCGCGCCGCTTCGAAATCAGCCTGGACGAATTCCGGTTCTTCTACGACGGCAGCGAACAGGACTTTTACCAGGCCGTGGAAGACGGCAAGCTGCGCAGCATGTTCTGGCGCTGGCATCCGGTCGTGCAAGAGTGGTCTTCCTACAATCCGCTACTGGGTCCGGCCGTTCTCCAGCCGGGTGAAGGCGTCTGGCTTTTCGTACTCGAGGATGTCCAGATCCGCATCCCGAACACACCATCGGCGGCCAGCAATACATTATTCCGGGTCTGGCAGTCCGGCTGGCAGGTTGAGCTGGCGCTGCACGGCGACCAGCCCGGCACCTCGGTGCGCCTGGGCATGCACCCGGCAGCAAGTGACCGCTTCGATGGCTTCAAGGCCGAGCGCCTGGCTGGCATGAGCAACAACCCCATTGCTCTGAACATCTACAACCCCAGGTTGCTTCGCGACAGAAACCAATTCGAAGCTGATGTTCGGAGCCAGAGCGGCCATGCCGAATGGCAGCTGGACATCAACGTGCCCGCCGCCGGCAGCTATTTCCTGCAGGTTGAGGCAAGCCGTAGTGCGCTCGCACCAGTGACCCTGCTGGCCGAAGACGGTAGCCTGATCGCATGGGGCTCAGAGATAAACGATGGACTGTGGCTCGATCTACCATCCGGCAACACCCGGCTGACCTGGCGCTTTTCTACCCTGCGAGCCGGCAATCGCCGGCCCTGACACAACCGTGACCACCCGCAAAACAAGTCAGCGCCAACTGGCGTCAGACTACCAGGCGCCCGAGTTCAAGGTTGCAAAGCTCAAGCTGATCACGCTAGGTGGCACCGCCGGCGAATTCGACCCAGGCCATGAGTCTCCCGGTCGACCACCACAGCCGGACACCGAATGGGGCGAACTAGAGGAAACTGGATCAGACTGGTATTGACCGATAAGCCATGGTCAAGGCCCCTTTTCGGCAACCGCTTTGCCGACCGCCTCCAGGAAGACTTTGACATCGGCCAGCACCTGCTCAGGTGGCGCGTCGAACTGGCGCGCCACTGAATCGGCCACATCGGCCTCGGTGTCTGCCCCATCGGCAATCGCCTGCATGATCGCCAGGCCGGTTGCATTCATTTCCAGCAACTGCTCCCCCTCGACATCCAGCACCACGCCCGAGCCGTCATCCAGCGCAGAAATGGTCAAACGGCCTTTTGACAGACCCTCGCGCAAGGTTTTCAGACTCATCGGCACATCGCTCCGTTTCCCAAGGTTGCAGCAAGCCGCCATGATACGATTTCCGCACTGCTACCGCGCCGGAATCGTCGCCACCATGCCCGCCCCCCAATTATTCGCTGGTGCCTGCTTCGGCGCATGAAGATCAGCATCGACAAGGAC
>SKQI01000135.1 GCA_007119095.1 Wenzhouxiangella sp.
GATCCTGAGCGAAACACAGGCCGAACAAGGCACAGTCCTCGCAGCGTGTTTCGAGGTGTCCGACCTCCCTCAATAGATGTTAGTCTGCCATCGAGCGATTTCCGTCCTGAATGTTGCTAACGCCAACACCTGAACAAGGCAATGGAGCAATACGTCAAAAGTATATCAGCTACGGCGAATGCAGTCTCGCGCAGAGACAAACGGCTCCCGGCCGATCGGCAATTGGCGATCAGACAATGCGTGAAAAGCGCCCGCTTCCCTGAGTTTGTGGTTGCAGGTAGGCGTCGAATACCTTGGCAATGGCGCGCAGAAACAATAGCCCATTGCTGGTGACGCTAAAGCCGCCGGGATGAATCTCGATCAGGCCATCGTCCGCCAGTGGTTGGAGCCCGTGGATCTCATTGGCAAAGTATCGCCGAAACTTCAGTTCGTACAGCTTTTCTATGTCCCGGTAGTTCAAGGTGCCGGTGCACATGATGCGTTCGATGATGTCCCCGCGCAGCCGGTCATCCAGGCAGCGAGTCAGTCCGCGGATCGTTGGAATCCGGCCTTCGTTCAGACTGATCGCCCATTCATCAATGCTGCGCGCGTTCTGGGCGAAACAATCGCCGACCTGGCTGATGGCAGATGGGCCGAAGCTGACCAGGTCAAGCCCTCCGTGGGTGGAGTAACCCTGGAAGTTGCGCACCAGCGAGCCATCCTGTCTTGCCCGGACCAGCGAGTCATCCGGCAGGGCGAAGTGATCCATGCCGATGAATTCGTAGCCGGCATCCAGCAGGCGGTTCAAGGTATTGCGGAAGATCGCCAGCTTGGTGGAAGGTGTCGGCAGTTGCTTCTCGTCGATACGTCGCTGTGCCTTGAACAGGTGCGGCAAATGGGCATAGTTGAACAGTGCAATGCGATCCGGTCGCATGCTGATGACCGTGTCGATGGTGCGGGCAAAACCCATGGTGGTCTGCAGTGGCAGGCCGTAGATCAGGTCAAGGCTGATCGAGCCAAAACCGGCAGCGCGAGCAGCGCCCATGCAGGCGCTGACCATGGCGGTATCGTGGATGCGGTTGACGGCCTTTTGGACGTCTGCTTCCAGATCCTGAACGCCAATCGACAGCCGGTTGAAACCCATGTCAGCCAGTGCTCGAATACCGGCCGGGTCGATGGTCCGGGGGTCGATCTCGAGACCCAGTTCGGCGTCGTCAGCAAAACTGAAATGCTTCTGCAGCATCAGCAGCATTTGCCGCAGCTGATCGACGTTCAGGAAGGTGGGTGTGCCGCCGCCAAGGTGGAGCTGACGAACCAGGCGATCTCGATCGAAGCGCGGCGCTACCAGATCCAACTCCCGTCCGAGATTGGCGAGGAACTGATCGCCAGCGCTTGCCGAGCGGGTGATGACCCGGTTGCAACCGCAGTAGAAACAGGGGCTGCTGCAGAACGGCACGTGCACATACAACGACAGGTCGGCGGGGATCGGCAGGCGGTTGCTTTCAGCCATGGCCATGCAGTAATCGGTGGCCGAGAACCGATCGGTAAACTGCGGTGCGGTCGGGTAGGAGGTATAGCGCGGACCCTCACCACCGTATTTTTCGATCAGCTTCAGATCAAACGTGGGTCGCATCAATTCTGACATGTTCTGTTCCACCCCAACAGTCGCGGGGAATTTCTCGATAGTGGACGATAGCCTAAACGACATCGACGATTGCCCGTTTGATCGAAGTCAAAAGGTGCGGGCAGTCTGCTAAATTGACGGGCTGATACGCTTTCCTTCCGGAGTTCACCATGTCGAATCGCCAGGCGCTTACCTGGGTTGCCCCTGTCATGTTCGTTTGCCTCGCGCTGATCCAGTCGGCCAGTGCCGATGAGGCACCTGAGGCGCATGCCATAGAAACGGTGCTGGCACTGGAGGCCTTGCCGGTCGCCAGTGAGCTTTTCAAGGAAAGCGCCAAGCGTGATCAGCTGGCCCGCGCCCTGGTCATGCAGCTCGAATCTCGCGGGCTGCCGCGCGCCGGCGAGCAGGTCTCGGTGTTTGGCCAGTCACTGACCTGGCAGGAGCGCGCTCCTGTCGATGCCGCCGATAACGGATTGGCGCTTTGGGCGCTGAACCTTGAAACAGATCGCTTTGTCCGCGGTCATGTGAAAGTCGATGGCCTGCAGGACGTCAGCTTTTACCATGACGGCAAGGCCGTTACCGCCGGCAGTGACGGCTACGAACTGGCCCTGGCCGCCGGCAGCCATCGGATCTGGCTGATTCATCGCGGCCGAAATGGCGACAATGCGCCGGACCTGCGTTGGCAAGGCCGGGCCGAGCATGACCGGGTAACGGCCCATACCCGCCCGGAGCGTCGCGTGACTGCACGCCTGCTGACCAACGCCGAAACTGTTGGCCAGATGGCCATTTCTCCCGACGGTCGCTACCTTGCGCTCAGTTTCAGCGGGCGCAGTGATGCAGCCGACCAGGACCTGCGTCGTACCGAGATCCGCGACCTGCGCGAGGATACGGTGCTGCGCCAGTGGACCAGCGCGCCGCCGCGCGCGCTTGCCTGGAGCCCGGACGGTCGCTTCCTGGCCGTGCAGGAAGGCGACAACCTGTGGCTGCACCGCAAGCGCGACGGCCAGGCCCGCCTGCTGCTGGCCAACCACGAGCAGGTTGGCAGCTGGCGCTGGCATCCTGACGGTGGCTCCATCGTGTTTGCCTGGATCGAACCGTACAAGTCCGACAACGACAAGCGCCGGCGGCTGCGCTCTCTGGAAGATCGCTGGGCCACGTTCCGCGACAACAGCCAGATCTTCCAGGTCGATGTTGCCAGCGGCCTGATTCGCCCGCTGACGGCCAAGGATGCCAGCGTCAGCCTGCAGGACATTCATCCGGATGGTAAACGCCTGCTGCTGAGCGAGCGTCTGATCGACTATGCCGAACCGCCGCACAGCCTGTTTCGCCTGTTCGAGCTTAGCCTGCCGGACCTGGAAGAGCGCGAGGTAGGTCAGTTCCGACTGTTCAACGGCGCCCTGTTTGCCGACCAGGGGTACTGGCTGCTGGCCGGCCCCGGCCTGGCCCAGGGCGATGGCGCGACCACCGACGACGAATACACACCCAACGAGTACGACACCCAGCTTTACCGCCTGGCCGCCGACGGCAACAGCGCCAGCAGCGTCAGCCGCGATTTCGAGCCGGCCTTCGGCGCCATGCACCGACTGCCCGACGGTGACTTGCTGCTGTCGGCAGTGGCCGGTGAAGAGGTCATTCTGGTGCGCTTCGAGACCCATCGTGAGCGCTTTACCAGGCTTGATACCGGCCTGGAATTGATGGAGCAGTTTGTCGCCTCCGAGGGGCGCCGGCCGGTCGTGGTCGTGCGCGGCACCTGGGCGGGCACACCGCAGCGGGTGCATCGCCTGGACCTGCAGCGCAATCGGCCCGAACTGCTGCACGATACCGCCCCCGGTTCCTACGCCAATGTCCGCTTCGGGCAGATCGAGCCCTGGTCATTCACCAATACCGACGGCGATGAAATCGAAGGCCGCTACTACCTGCCGCCGGACTTCGACCCTGACCAGCGCTACCCGCTGATCGTCTACTACTACGGCGGCACCACGCCGGTCAGTCGCCAGTTCACCGGCCGCTATCCGTTCAACCTGTGGGCTGCGAAAGGATACGTGGTCTACGTGCTGCAGCCGCGTGGCACGATCGGCTATGGCCAGCGTTTCTCGGCCCTGCACGTCAACGCCTGGGGCAAGTACACTGCCGACGACATCATCGAAGGCACCGAGAAGTTCGTCGCCGCCCATGATTTCGTTGATCCCGAGCGCATCGGCAACATCGGCGCCAGCTACGGCGGCTTCATGACCATGCACTTAGCCACCCTGACCGACATCTATGCTGCCTCCATTTCCCATGCCGGCATCAGTGCGCTGACTTCGTACTGGGGCCAGGGCTGGTGGGGCTACGGCTACAGCGGTATCGCCAGCCGCGGCAGTTTTCCCTGGAACAACGAGGAACTCTACGTCGGCCAGAGCCCGGTCTATTCCGCTGACCAGATCACCACGCCGCTGCTGCTGGTCACCGGTGACTCCGACACCAACGTGCCACCGGGCGAATCCCACAACATGTTTACCGCCTTGAAACTCCTTGGCCGCGAGGTCGAACTGGTCGAATTCCCCGGCGAAGACCACTGGATCCTGGACCGCGAACAGCGCTACATCTGGTGGGACACCATGCTGGCCTGGTTCGACAAGCACCTGAAGGACCAACCACAGTGGTGGCATCACCTCTACCCGGAAACGAAGGAGTAGGAAAAAGGGAACCTGATTAGCGTCGTGTCTCAGCGTCCGGGCTTCGGTCGGGTTGAACCGCCGTCCTCGGGCGGTGAATTCCGCTTCAGTTCGACGCGGTGGCGAGGCCTTCAGCGAAATCCCCCGCCCGAGGACGGC
>SKQI01000271.1 GCA_007119095.1 Wenzhouxiangella sp.
ATCCTTGCCGTGGAAAATCGCGAGGAAGAATTGCTGGTCGATGCCAGCGCTTTCTCACCGCGCCCGCACTACATACTGCGCGTCCAGGGAGACAGCATGATCGACGCGGGCATTCACGATCGCGACCTGCTGCTTGTCCACAAAACACCGGAAGCCCGAAGCGGTCAGATCGTGGTTGCCAGAATTGACAACGAGGTAACGGTCAAACGGCTGCGAAGGCGAGGCCGAGGAATCTTCCTCGAAGCCGAAAACCCGGCCTATTCGAACATTCATGTCCAGGCCGACCAGGATTTCGCCATCGAGGGTTTGGGGGTCGGGGTGATCCGGCGTGAGCTTTACTAATCAATCACGAAACGGTCGGCATCTTTCAAGAACGGGAATTTTCGGCGTAGCTCGTGAAGCTTGTCACGGTCAAGCGTCACCCGACTGACCTGTTCACGCTGGTCGAGCTCGACCAGGCACTCACCCATGCCGCTCCAGGCGGAAGAACATCCCGGATAATCGATGTCGTTGCCATCAACGCCACTGCAGTTGATTCCGATCACGTAGCTCTGGTTTTCGATGGCCCTGGCCCTGAGCAACGATTGCCAGGCCAAGACCCGGGGCGATGGCCAGTTGGCGACAAACAGCTGCAGATCGAATCCGCGACTGTTCCGGCACCACACCGGGAAGCGCAGATCGTAACAGACCTGCAAATCAATCTTCCAGCCACGCCACTCAAAGGTGCACGGTGTTCGACCGGCACTATAGCGTTCATCTTCGCCCCCAAAGCCGAACAGATGCCGCTTGTCGTAATAGGCCAGAATGCCCTCGGCGGTAACGAACAGAAAGCGGTTGCGGCGTTTGCCGGCATCATCCAGCAAGGCCAACGAACCGGCGATGGCCGCCTTACGGTCAACGGCCTGCTCCACCATCCAGGCCACGCTTTCGCCTGACATGGTTTCAGGCGCTGTCTCGCTATCGCCAAGAAAGCCGGTGGAAAAGGTTTCCGGAAGCAGATAAAGATCTGCGCCAGTGCTCTGGTCCATCAACTGGCCCAGATGCTTGCGGTTGGTTACCGGGTCACGCCAACGCAGCCTGGCCTGGACCATGGCAATATCAAGCAGGTTCATGGCATCAGCCATCCATGGCCTGCAGGCGCTCAAGCTCCGGACCGCTGAAGCCCGCTCGCTTCCGCGCCGGAAAGTTGAATGGGCCGCGTAGCTGGCCACCAAAGTAGCCGGTCAACAGCTCATCAAACGTTGAGTCGGGCTCCAGGTTGCGTTCCTGGCAAAGATGGCGAAACCAGTGCGAGCCAATGGCAACATGGCGCTCCTCTTCCTCAAGAATGACCCTGAGCACGGCCACGGTGCGTTCATCTCCGGCCTGTTCCAGGCGCCGAATCATGCCCGGCGTCACGTCCAGGCCACGCGCCTCCAGCACCCTTGGCACCAGGGCCATGCGCACCATCACATCGTGAGCGGTCTTTTCCGCCATATCCCAAAGGCCGTTGTGCGCTGGAAAATCACCATAAGCGGTGTCCAGCTCCCGCAGGCGATCGTTGAGCATCCTGAAATGCCGCGCCTCATCAGCGGCGACACTGAGCCAGTCGCGATAAAAATCATCCGGCATACCGGCAAAGCGCAACGCTGCGTCCAGGCCCAGGTTGATGGCATTGAACTCGATATGAGCGACCGCATGAACCAGCGCCCGCTGGCCGTCCAGACTGCCCAGGCCGCGCTTTCGCAGTTTGCCGGGGTGGACCAGCGCTGGCTTGTCCGGACGTCCGCAGAACAGATCGCCCTGTTCTCCCGGGCAGGACGGCTGCCACTGACCGCGCACGACCAGGTCCCACAGAGCTTCGACCCGTTCGCACTTGGCGAACGGGTCGTTTTCGGCCAGGGCAAGGCGCGCGTCGCGCCAGTGGCTGATCGCGGCTTCAGGCACGCTTGATTGCATCAACCAGTGCGTCAGCAAAACCGCTGGTGGGTACCTTGGTCGCGTTGTCAATCAGGCGAGCAAAGTCGTAGGTCACAACCTTGTCGCCAACAACCGCCTCGAAGGCGTCCTCGATCAACTTGCTTACTTCCGGCCAGCCGATGTAATCAAACATCATGCAGCCTGAGAACATCAGCGACGACGGGTTGACCATGTCCTTGCCGGCGTACTTCGGCGCGGTGCCATGAGTAGCTTCGAACACGGCGACGTTGTCGGCCATGTTGGCACCCGGCGCAATACCCATGCCGCCCACCTCAGCGGCCAGCGAATCGGACAGGTAGTCGCCGTTCAGGTTCATCGTCGCCAGAACGTCGAACTCGGCCGGACGCAGCAGCATCAGCTGGAACATGATGTCGGCAATGCGATCCTTGATCACGATTTTGCCTTCGGGTTGCTTGCCGTCGTACTTCTCCCAGAGCTCGTCTTCGGTAATCGTCACATCGCCGAATTCCTCGGCCGCCACCTCGTAGCCCCACTTGCGGAAGGCGCCCTCGGTGAACTTCATGATGTTGCCCTTGTGGACCAGGGTAACCGAGCTGCGATTGTTGTCGATCGCATACTGAATGGCCTTGCGAACCAGGCGCTTGGAACCAAACGCCGAAATCGGCTTGATACCGATACCGGCATCTTCGAAAAAGTCCGCGCCCATCTCTTCGCGCAGGAATTTGGCCAGCTTCTTGTTTTCGTCCGAGCCGGAGGCATACTCAAGACCGGCATAGACATCTTCCGTGTTCTCGCGGAAGATAACCGCGTCCACTTCGTGCGGCTTCTTCAGCGGCGAGGGCACGCCCTCGTACCACTTGACCGGACGCACGCAAGCGTACAAGTCCAGGGTCTGGCGCAATGAAACATTCAGCGAACGAAAACCCTCGCCCACCGGCGTCGTCAGCGGACCCTTGATGGCAACGATCAAATCCTTGATCGCATCCATGGTCTCGTCTGGGAAATAGTTGCCGTCGTAGACGCCAGCCGCCTTCTCGCCAAGAAACAGCTCGGCCCAGTGCACCTTTCGCTTGCCGCCATAGGCCTTTTCCACGGCCGCGTTCCAGACCTTCATGCAAGCCGGGGTGATATCAACCCCGATTCCATCGCCCTCGATGAAGCCAAGAATCGGCTGGTCGCTGACAACCAGTTTGCCGTTTTCAACCCGGATCTTGTCGCCGGATTCCGGCAATTTCACATGCTGGTACCCCATCTTTTTATTCCTCTTAACGGTAAAACCGCTAGTTTATCATTCGGCTGCAGGGCACCGCGTGCTGAAGGGCAGCATCAAGACAGGGAGACGCATGAGCGCGCATTTGCTTGACGGGCAGCATTCAGGAACCGGATCAGCCTGCGGCTGGCCACTGGCCGCCGTCATGCTGTCGGTTGCCGTGCACCTGATCTTGCTGCTCTTTCTTCCCAGCCTTGAGACTCCCGTCAAACCATTAACGCCCCGCATCGAAATCAGCCTGCTGGGGCCCGAGCCAGCTGCTGAGACCGAAACTTTTTCAGCAGAAATCACCACGCCGGAGCAGTCTTTGCCGCAGCTTGGAGACAATCTTCAACAGCCGCCTCGGGAGGAATCTCAGCCTGCCGACCGGCAACCGTCGAAACCTGAGCAACCAGCTATTCGGCCCTCACTTGAAACCGAGCGAGACAACCGCCCAGAGCAAAAACTGAACAGTCTGGCAATTCTGGAGGCCGTCCGCGAGGCGGAGCGTCCAAGCCAAATGCCTCGGACGGAAACCGGATCAATGCCGCGATTGCCTGACGCGCCGGGCTGGCTGAACGACCATGTCGGCACGGTCAGGCCAGGCAGCGATTCCTGGCATTTGCCTGATGGGTCGCAGCGGGCGCGCATCGTGACCCGCTCCGGAGAAATCTTTTGCGGTCACAATGACCCTCCCCCCATGGCCGACGAGTTCAATCCCCAATTCTCGGTCAATGTCATGCGCTGGCGCCGATGCGGGCGCGAGCGGCCAATACCGGTGGATCGGACAAACCCTTGGTTGCGAGTACCTGCGGGCGGTTGACCAAAGCAAAAAAGCCCGCTCGAGGCGGGCTTTTTCAATGATGGCGGAGGGGGTGGGATTGCTGCGCCGACTGGGTCGGCTTGCCCTTCGGGCTGGCGCTTGCGCGCCAGCGAGCTCAGCCCGCTGCGCGGCCTTCGGTTCGAACCCAAAGCGTTCTCATCCGGGCTCCCACCTCCACGATCATTAAAAAAGCCCGCACAAGGCGGGCTTTTTTAATGATGGCGGAGGGGGTGGGATTCGAACCCACGAAGGGCTTTCACCCTTGCCGGTTTTCAAGACCGGTGCATTCAACCGCTCTGCCACCCCTCCGGTGACTTGTATTGTAACTAAATGGCGGAGAGGGAGGGATTGACTTCGCGCCTGCGGCGCTTGCCCTGCGGGTGCGCTGTCGCGCATCGTCCTCGCTGCGCTCGGGTCGAACCC
>SKQI01000023.1 GCA_007119095.1 Wenzhouxiangella sp.
CTGGATGATGGTGCCGAAGTCATTCTCAAGGTGCGCAGGCCCGGCATTCGAGCGGTGATCGAGGCGGATCTGCGTCTGCTCAAGCGTCTGGCCGATATTGTCGAGGCAGAGGCCCCCGACCTGAAGGAGTACCGTCCGAAAACCCTGGTCAGCCAGTTCTCTCGCTCGCTTCGGCGGGAGCTGGATTTCGCGGCCGAATGTCGGCATGCAGAACGTATTGCCGACGGTCTGGAGGAGGATTCAGGCGTTGTCGTACCGGAGGTGTATTGGGAATGGACCGGGGAGCGGTTGAATGTGCAGCAGTTTCTGGACGGAATCCCAGGCAGGGATTACGACGCCATCCGCAAGGCCGGTCTCGATACCCACCTCATTGCTCAACGAGGCACGCGGGCCATTTTGCGCATGATCCTGGAAGAGGGCTTTTTCCATGCTGACCCTCATCCCGGAAATATCAGGTACTTGCCGGACAACCAGATTGGGTTACTTGATTTCGGCATGGTCGGACGCCTGTCAGCCGACCGCCGCCAGGAAGTGGCCGAACTCCTGTACGGTCTGGTCGAGCGCGATGCCGAGCAGGTGTCCCGCATTCTCCTGGATTGGAGTGCAGAGAGTCAGACCAGCCAGGATCAGCTCGAAGAAGATGTGGCTCAGTTTATCGATCAGTACCATGGCGTGGCGCTGGAACAGCTGGACATGTCGGCAATGATCGGAGACATGACCGGTGTCTTGCGACAACACCATCTGGTGCTGCCGGCTGACCTGGTACTGATGCTCAAAGCCTTTGTCACGCTTGAAGGCATGGGTCGTTCGCTGGACCCTGATTTCGACATGGCCTCGGAAGCGGCACCCGTGGTCGAGGGCGTACTCAAACGGCATTACTCGCCGCTGGGGATGGCACGCCGCGTTCAGAAAAACCTGGTTCAGACCTTGCGCGTACTGGGCAATCTGCCTGATGACCTCAGTCGTTTGCTGCGCGCGGCGCGGCGCGGTCGAATCGAGGTACATGTCGAGGTCAATTCGCTCAAGGAGGTCAGCTCACGGCTGGATAAGGCCGTCAGCCGACTGACCCTGGGCATTGTGACGGCCGCCTTGATCATTGGCTCGGCGATAGCGATGAACGTCGATACCTCGGAGACCGGGGTGCCCATGTTCGGTCTGCTTGGCTTTGTCGGTGCCGCCCTGGGCGGAATCTGGCTGTTGATTTCAATCTGGCGCAGTGGCCGTGATGATTGACCAGGACTGATCAGGTTGGCTGCAGGGTCACAACGCTTGCTCATTGCTATACTCGCGCCATGAAGGGAGTTTTCAGCGAGCTCAATCGCCGCAACGTTTTCCGGGTAGCGGTCACCTATGCGGTGGCCGCCTGGATCGTGGCCCAGGTCGCCGGCCTGTCTGCCGATGCCTTTGGCGCACCGCCCTGGGTGATGCAGATGATCATCACGGCGCTGATCATCGGTTTTTTGCCGGCAGTCGTTGTTGCCTGGGTTTTCGAGCTGACTCCCGAGGGTATTCGCCGGGAGCGCGACCTGGAAGATCGTGAGACGGTTAGTCGTTATACCGCCAAGCGTCTTGATATAGCCGTCATCATTCTGCTTCTGCTGGCTATTGGTCTGATCGTTGGCGATCGTTATCTTTCACGACCGGCGCCGCCTGCGCCGGTGATTGCCGAGTCGATCGAGGACTGGCAGCTCGATTCCATTGCCGTCCTGCCGTTTGCCGATTTCAGTCCCGAGCGCGACCAGGCCTGGTTGGGCGAGGGCATTGCCGATACCCTGCTGCATGCCCTGGCCCAGGTCGATGATCTGCGGGTCAGCGCGCGCTCATCTTCCTTTGCCTATCGGGAACGCCAGGCCGATGTCGCCACGATTGGCCGCGAGCTGGGCGTCGCCACGGTTTTGGAGGGTAGCGTCCAGCGCTTCGGTGAGCGCTTGCGTGTGTCTGCCCAGTTGGTCCGTGCCGATACCCAGGCGCAGTTGTTTTCGCGCACCTTCGAGCGCGAGCTCGACGACATCTTTGCCATCCAGGATGAAATCGCCGCAGCAGTCACCGAGGCGCTGCTGGGCTCGACCCGGCCGGCTCCGGCAGCAACGGCGCGCACCGCGGCCGAGGTCTACGATCTGTATCTGGAAGGCCGCCAGCTGTGGCAGGAGCGTACGGCCGAATCCGTGCGCCTGGCGGTTGATCGCCTGGAGCGGGCGGTTGCGGCCGATCCCAACTACGCGCCCGCCCATGCCGAGCTTGCTACAGCCCTGTTGTTCAAGGTCTTCTATGCCGACGTCGAGCTGGACGAAGTCCGCGCCAGCGTGGAGCGCCATATCGACCGTGCCTTGACGCTGGATCGCGACAACGCGCTGGCCTGGGCCGCACGCGGCCATCTGCTTGAGCAACTGGAATTGCCTGATCAGGCGCTCGATGCGTTACTCAGGGCCGAAGCGCTTGATCCAGGTAACGCCAATATCCAGATCTGGACCGGCAACCGATTTTTCGAGCTGTCCCGCTTTGCTGAGGCTGCCCGGCGCTTCGAGCGCGCGCTGGAATTGGATCCGCTGAATGGTTTTGTTCGTCGCCGTTACATCACCGTTCTGGGTAACCTGAACAGTCAGGACCCGCGTATTGAACGCGTTGCCAGGGATAGCGTCCGCCTTTTTCCGGATGACATGTCGAGCTGGTTTGGCCTGATCAACCTCGTTTCCAATCAGGATCGTCCTGATGAAGTCGTCATACTGGCCTATGAGGCCCACCAGCGTTTTCCAGACCATGGTTACTTCCCAGCGTTCATTTCGACGAATCTGAATTCGCTGGGTTTTGCCGAGGCTGCCGAGTATTGGGCACAGCGAGGTGCGGAGCTTGGGTTTGACCGGGATGATTGGGTGGGCCATGCCTTGCTGAGAAGCGATCCCGAGGAACATCTTGCAAGAAGCCGTGAGCTTTATGAGGCTCAAGGCAATATTCAGCTGCCGAATCTGCTGCAAAGCCTGCGGATCAATGGCAAGCATGAAGAAGGCTTTGAGCTATTCAAGGCACGTTTCGCAGAATTGGAGCCCAGGCTGGAAGCGGGCGACGCGACCCTGGAAGACTACGGCTTGCTGATTGAGGGTGCCATTGCAGCGCGGGAGATGGGTGCCGATGAGCTGGCCGAGCGGGCCACGCAGCTGTTTGCCGACAAGGTCGATGAAGTTCGAGATCTCGGTGTTTTCGGAGATTTTGTCATTCCGGACTTGTACATAGCGATGATGCGCCAAGACCTTGATGTGGCGAGTGATCTGTTGGAAAAAGCGCCTCAGTCGAGCCTGTCGTTCCTGGAGTTTCTGCTTTCCATCGACCCGGTTTACAAAGATCTTGCCGCGATGCCGGTCGGCGCCGGCATCATTGCCCGTTCCCGGGAACGTCGACAGCAGCAGGCAGATCGTCTCCGTGCCGAGGCCCCTGCTAGTTTGTTGCAGCTTGGGGACTAGTGCTTCCCGACCCAGCAGCGCGGATAGCGCAACAGAGACCCGCCGAGTCCCAAGTGCTGGTTTCAATCGGCTCCGTCGAGTGTCCTGTGAATTGACTTGATCGTCATTCAGTCCATGGCGATGCTCCTCACAGTTTTTGGCTAACACTTGGTCGGCGGTTCTGGAAGAGGTCGGCTTTCCGATGTAAACTGTTGGGTGATTCGTGTCGCCCGCTGCGAGGGAAGCAGTGTCGTGGCGCTTGTGCCATGAGAAGGGAGAAATCCATGCTGTATGCATTGTGCCTGTCAAGATCGACGACTGGCTGGCTCGTTCTGACTCTGATCCTTTCATTCACGATGGCCGGCAGCGCCGTCTACGCCGTTGAGGACCTCCGATGGGATCAGTTCCCAAGTTCGAACGGGTGCTTCGGCATGGTTTATAGCCTGGCTTCCGGCCCGGATGACACGATCTATGTGGGCGGGGAATTCACCAGTTGCGGCGGCACGCCCGGAACCGTCAATGTAGCGGCCTACCACGTCGAGACTGACACCTGGTCGGCGCTGGGTGGCGGTCTCAACAACCGCGTTAATGCCCTGGTCTGGCATGATGGGGGGCTTTATGCGGGTGGCATGTTCACCCAGATCAATGGTGGCGGTAGCGCCTCGCGAGTTGCCCGCTGGGATCCGGCGACGAATGGGTGGGAACCGGTCGGCAACAACGGTAATGGCGTCAGTGACCGGGTAATGGCCATGGCCGTCATGGATGGCGACCTGTATGTCGGGGGTGAATTTCAGAGTGTCAATTTTGGGCCGAACTCCCTGACGGCAAGTTTTGTCGCCCGCTGGGACGGCAGCCAATGGAGCGCCCTGGAGACAGCGACCGGGGAAGGCGTCGACGGTCTGGTTTGGGCGCTGGCGGCTGACGGCTCGCGCTTGTATGTCGGAGGTTCCTTTCAGTCTGTGAATGTCGGGGAGCCTGAGCAGGTCAATGCAATCGCCTACTGGGAAAACAATGCCTGGTCCGGCTTGGTAGGTAATGGCGGGGTTGGCACCGGCGGGGTTAGAGCCATTGCGGTGCTTGATGGCGATGTCTACGTGGGCGGAACTTTCACTGCGGTCAATATTGGCAACGAAGTCACTGCACACCGGGTCGCCCGCTGGGACGGCCAGGATTGGTATGCCTTGGCGGACGCGTCCGGCCAGGGTGTAGACAACATGGTGCAATCCATGACAGTGCTCGATGGCAGCGTGTATTTAGGGGGAACTTTCGAGACGTTCGGCGATGTCATCCCTGTCGTTAGCAACCGGATTGCCCGCTGGGATGGCAATACCTGGCACACACTGGGTAGCGGAATTGCTGGTCCAGGGATAACGCGCGGTCGCGCCCTGACCAGCCTTGGCGAACGGTTTGTGTTTGTCGGTGGGTCTTTCACCACTGCCGGCGGCCAGAATTCGCGCAGTTTTGCGGTGTATCGTGCCCGCGGCCAGGTCGAGGTCGAGCTGGCCGGCAATGGCAGCGGGTCGGTCACTGGCCTTGGCGGAGAAATCGATTGTCCCGGTGACTGCTCAGCCCTGGCGCAGTGGGAAAGCCCGATCGAACTCGAGGCGCTGGCTGCGGCGGATTCCGATTTCATCGGATTTTCCGGAGGTGGCTGCAGCATCGGATCGACCTGCAGTTTTGATCTGGAACAGGATGTGACGATCACCGCAACCTTCAACCTGAAGACCTATGCCATTTCAGTGGATACAATCAGTGGTATGGGGCAACTGACCGCCGACCCGTCAGTGGTGGATCATGGTTCGGCGGCTGGTGGGCTGCTGGATCCGGAAGCCGGGTGGTCGGTCTACAGCTTTTCAGGCGACACCTGTACGCCGGTGGACAATGGAGACGGCACCTGGCAAGCGTTGAATATCATCGACGATTGCAACGTGAGCGTGGTATTTCGCGAAAACGTCGAGCTCGTCGTAGATACCGATAGCCAGCCGGCCCTCATCGGTCAGCCGGTCACCTACACTGTGGAATTGACCGGTGCCGAAAGTGCGCCGGTCGGCGGGCAGATAACGGTCATGACCAATACCGGGGAGCTTTGCCTGGCCACCAATGCCGTTGCTCAAGCGGGTAACACGGTCACTTTCGAATGCCAAATACAGTATGCCGGTACCGGTACTCGTTTGATCACAGCCGAGTACAGTGATTCTTTGACGCACATGGCCGGTGTTTCAGACATCCTGATTCAGCAGGTTGTCGGTTCAGACGAAGTCTTCGACGATCGTTTCGAGCCGCCGGCCGGCTTGCTTTAGCCGGGGGCAGGGCATCCGACTGAGCGCGATCAGTGCTTACAAAGCGACTGACACCTGGCGCAACATGTCAGCGATTGTCGCGTATGTGATTTCACCAGCCTGGAGACGTTTATGATCTTCTTCGCTGGAGCATACGATTTCGCCCAAGGTCTCGAAACCGCCGACGATGCCCGCCAGGCCCTCTGCACGCGAGCGGGCCTTGTGCCGTGGGATGAAAAAGCAGTCCTGACGCGAGCCGTCCTCAGTCGTGATCGCGATAACATTTGCCGTGGCGTGCTCCGGTTCGCCAACTCGCGCCTGCCAATCTTCAATCCAGGGTTCGATGTCATCCATTTTGACGCTATGATCGTCATGCCAGTGCATGAAGCTCAGCGGATAAACGTCTTCAACCAGGCCGTCAATGTCGTGCCGCTGGATGGCCAACTCCAATGGCAGTCGTCCGTAGCCGGGCGGACGGGGTAGCAAATGGTAGTGCAGGTGGCCCAGGATTGATGCGCCGGCACCCGCGCCGTTGTAAAAGCAGATCCAGCCGGGTAGCTTGCTGCTGAATTCGAGCAGGTCTTTTATGATGGTCGACAAGGCCTTGCTGTTGCCACCCCAGCATTGGGGAATGTGCTCGTGCGCTGCGGCGATGCAATGATCGGGAGCCAATGGAAAAGGGTTCATCCAAATCGTGTAGCGTGAATCAGCCAATGGCAGGTCGAAGCCTAACTCGGTACCTTGCTGCTGCCACCAGATATTCTCGGCGCACAAAAAACAGCCCTGGTTGATGCTTTCCACGTTTTCCGGAGGCAGCCTGAGACCGGCGCCGGCAAATCGGCGGGCGCGGGCGGGGTTGTATTGCACGGAAAAATAATGCCGCCGGCCGCTTGGACTGGGCAAGATAAATCGTTCGACGCTGTCCAGTGCGTCCCGAATGAATCCGGTTTGGCGCTGGTTGTCTGCCAACGCTGCAAGCGCCGCGCCCAGTCCGGACGTGGATGCGATCAGATTCAGCTCCAGGTTCAATTCGTGCTGGCGTTGGTGCCAGGAATGGCGACTCACCGAATCCATGGGAGGCGTCGGTAAAGTTTTGTCAAAGAAATAGCGCGCATGGGGTCAGTATAATGGGTGTGAAATTCACAAGTTATTGACGTCGGGAGAATTGCTTCTTATGCAAGGAGACAGCATCGTCATCGAGCCTCATCATCGACAAGCGGCATCCGAGATCGCCCAGGCGCTGAAAAGCGCCATCCAGCAGCGTCAGGATCGCGTCGCAATCACGATCGCCGGGGAATCCGGCAGCGGTAAGTCTGAAACGGCTGCCGCGCTGAAAGAGGCCTTGGAAGCAATCGGCATCGTGGCAGTGATCCTGCAGCAGGATGATTACTTTATCTATCCGCCACGCAGCAACGACGCGGCTCGTCGTCGTGACATCGGCTGGGTTGGCCCGGGGGAGGTCAAGCTCGATTTGATGGACGAACATTTGCGAGCTTTCCTGGATGGAGCTGATCGTCTGGACAAACCGCTGGTCATTTACGAGCGCGACACGATTGGCGCAGAAACCATGGACTGCAGCGCGGCCCGGGTAATGATTGCCGAGGGAACATACACGACCTTGCTGAAGAGCGCTGACTGGCGTGTCTTTATTGCCCGGGATTGGGAGCAGACGCGTGCCCATCGCGAGAAACGACGCCGCGACGACTCGGAGCTCGATCCGTTCATTGATCAGGTACTGAGCATCGAACACAGCATTATCAGCCAGCATCGTTCTCTAGCGGATTTCGTGATCGAAAGCGATTATTCCGTCACCGGCCAGGAAGCTGATTAAATGCGTATAGGATTCATTAACCCGCAAGGCAATTTCGATCGTCAGGATTCCTATCTGACCGAGCACCCGGATTTTGGCGGCCAGCTGGTCTACGTGAAGGAGCTGGCCCTGGCCATGGGGCGTCAGGGTATTGATGTCGACATCCTGACCCGGCGCATCGATGATCCCGACTGGCCGGAGTTCAGCGAGCCGTTGGATGACTTCGGCGAACTGGGAGAACGGGTCCGGATAGTGCGCTTGCCATTCGGTGGCGACCGGTTTCTGGCCAAAGAGCAGCTCTGGCCGCACCTGCCCGAATTCGTTCAGGCAATAGAAGCATTCTATCGGCCTGCCTCATGGCCCGACTTCTTTACCGCCCACTATGCCGATGCCGCCGCCGTGGCTTTTCAGCTCAAGCAGCGACAGGGCAAGCCTTTTACCTTTACCGGCCATTCCCTGGGTGCGCAGAAAATGGACAAGCTGGGTGTGACCGCGGCCAACTTCGAAGCGATGGAGAATCGCTATCACTTCTCGAAACGTCTGGCTGCCGAACGCCAGGGCATGGCGCTTGCCGATACCATCGTGACTTCGACCAGCGAAGAGCGTTTTGGCCAATATGGCCACCGACTCTATAGCGGCGCTGTCGAGCCGGACGATGACAGCCGTTTCCGGGTCATTCCGCCAGGTATCAACAGCCGGATTTTCAACGCTGAGGAGGCCAGCGATTCCAAGTCAGACCGGAGCTCCGTGCTGGCCCAGGTTCCGCACCCCAATGAACCGCACGTGGTGGTGTCCAGTCGGCTTGATCCGAAAAAAAATGTTGCCGGTGTGGTGGAGGCGTTCGCGTGCTCGCCCGGCCTGCGTGAAGCCGCCCGGCTGGCGCTGTTCGTCAGGGGTACTGATGACCCCTGGACTGATCTCGGCCGCCTGGGTGAAGGGGAGCGCCAGGTTCTGATGCCCATCCTTGCGCGTATCGAGGCTGCTGGCTTGCGCGATCGTGTCCATTTTTTGAACCTGAATTCGCAAAGGCAGTTGGCCTGCGCCTACCGCTTGTTGGGACGTAGCGGCTCGGTGTTTGCATTGCCTTCGCTGTTTGAGCCGTTCGGTCTGGCGCCAATCGAGGCCGCCGCCTGCGGCCTGGCCGTGGCTGCGACCCGCAACGGCGGACCGGCCGAGATTTTTGCTGATGGTGTGGGCGAATTGTTCGACCCTGAAAGCCCTGCAGATATGGCCGCAGCATTGGAGCGGGCATTGGCCAATCAGCAGGCGCTGGCGGCCAGTGCGGCTGAACGCGTGGCAGAACGCTACACCTGGGAGCAAACTGCGTCGGCTTATCTTGAGGTCATTCGGGCCGGGCTTGACAAGCCACCTCCAGCGGAGGGTGAGATCGAAGACGTCAATTCCGAACTAGCGGCCCGGCTTGATGCCTACCTCGGTCAGCCTTGAGATGTTTTTGAAAAGTGACTGGCTTCGACTGGCTGGTAACGTCTTTCCTGGCCAAGCATGTCGCGGTTGACAACCACCACACCATGATCGGTGATGTGGAAGCGCTGGGCATCGGCTGTCGGGTCTTCGCCGATGATCGTGCCTGGCGGCAGAATGCAGCCGTTGTCCAGCAGGGCGCCGGAGACCTTGCAGCCTTCACCGATTTCACAGCCGGGCAGGGCAACGACTTTTTCGAGATGGCAGCCACGGGCGACCTTGCAGTCGCTGAATAGCAGGCTTCGCTCCAAACGTGAGTCAGAGACCACGCAACCGCTGCTGACGATGCAATCGACGATCTGGCATCCCCCCTGCGGACCATGGTCGGTGAACTTGGCCGGCGGTGATTGGACAAGTTTTGTGTAAATCGGCCAGTCCGGGTCGTGAACATCCATCACCGGTTCGTCGTCCAGCATTTCGATATTGGCCTGGTAGAACGCGTCCAGCGTTCCAACATCGCGCCAATAGGGTTTGCCCGGCGAAGCCTGGTCTAATGGGATAGCCTGAACATGATGGCCGTTGGCCACGGCATGCGGGATGATGTCCTTGCCGAAGTCGTGGCTGCTGTCGCTGAGCGCGGCGTCGCGCTTGAGCGTTTCGTGCAGATAGTCGGAGTCAAAGACGTACAAGCCCATGCTGACCAGGGCGTGGTCCGGGTCGTCTGGCAGCGGTTTCGGATTGGCCGGTTTCTCTTCGAAACCGACAATGCGACCGCCCTTGTCGACTTCCACTACGCCAAATTCACTCGCTTCAGAGACCGGTGCCCGGTGACAGGCAACCGTGATTTGCGCCTTGGTGCGGGCGTGAGTTGCCAGCATCAGGCCGTAATCCATCTTGTAAATGTGGTCGCCGGCCAGGACCAGCGTGTACTGGTGGTGGAAGGCCTCGAGAATGTCCAGACTCTGGTACACCGCGTCGGCCGTGCCCAGGTACCAGTTTTCATCCTCCAGCCACTGCTGTGCTGGAATGATGTCCAGCATGTCTCCGTAGTCGGTGTTGAGCCGGTTCCAGCCCAACATCAAATGACGAATCAGAGAGTGCGACTTGTACTGGGTCAGGACCGCGATCTGCCGGATGTCGGAGTGCAGGCAGTTGGAGAGTGCGAAATCGATGATCCGGAACTGGCCACCGAAGGGTACGGCGGGTTTTGCGCGCCAGTCCGTCAGCATGTGCAGCCGACTGCCGCGTCCTCCGGCGAGGATCAGTGCCTGTGTCTGGCGAGTCAGGCGAGAGATGTAGCGAGGCTGAGACATGGGCCTGAAATGGTTGGGCCAGCTTGCATCATAAAGGTTTGAGACGGGTCGGCTTTGACCTGTATCAACTACTGTCCGGGGGCAATCGTTTCCATGTAGAATTTCGGGTTTTGGTTTTGATTTTGGAGCAACTCTGACAATGCGCATCGGCACGACACTGACCAGCTACATTCTGCGCAAGCAGCGCGACATTGAAGGTGCCAGCGGCACTTTTACCGGCCTGTTGAATGACATTGCCGTCGCCTGCAAGAAAATCGCCGATCTGGTCAACAAGGGTGATCTGGTCAACGTGCTGGGCAGCGTTGATGCGACCAACGTCCAGGGCGAACAGCAGAAAAAGCTCGACGTGATCTCCAACCAGCTCATGATCGAGGCGCTGGAAGGGAACGGCCATATCGCGGCCCTGGCCTCGGAGGAAATGGAAGACTTGCACCACGTGCCGGACGGTGCGAGACGAGGGCGTTATCTGTTGCTGTGTGATCCGCTGGATGGGTCCTCGAATGTCGACGTCAACGTTTCCGTAGGGACGATCTTCTCCATCTTGCGCGCTCCCGAAGGTGTGGAGGCGCCTCAGATTGCTGATTTTCTGAAGCCGGGGGTAGAGCAAATCGCAGCTGGCTACTGCTTGTATGGCCCATCGACGATGCTGGTACTGACCACTGGTGATGGGGTCAGCGCGTTTACCCTGGACCGCGATTTCGGCGAGTTTCTGCTGACCAAGGAAAACATCACCATCCCCGCTGATACGGCCGAGTTCGCGATCAACGCGTCCAACCAGCGTTTCTGGGAGCCTCCGGTAGCCCGCTACATCGAGGAATGTTTGCAGGGTGCTGATGGCCCGCGTGGCAAGAACTTCAATATGCGCTGGGTCGCCTCCATGGTGGCCGAGGTGCATCGGATTCTGACTCGTGGGGGCATTTTCATGTACCCGGGCGACAAGCGCCTGAAAGCGGTCGGCAAGGCCGGCAAGCTGCGCCTGATGTACGAGGCCAACCCAATGGCCTTCATCGTCGAACAGGCAGGCGGTACGGCAGTTTGCGATGGTCAGCGAATCATGGAAATCCAGCCCGATGAACTGCACCAGCGCATTCCGGTGATGCTGGGTTCGCGCAACGAAGTCGAGCGGCTGGCATCGTACTTTCAGACCTGATCTGGCAACGTCTGATGCGGCGCGCGACGGGATAAAAGATGATCGGCTATGACATTCAGCCCGGCTGGCGCGAAGCCATTTTCGTGCTCTTGCTGCTGCTTTACCTGGGCTGGCTTCTGTTTGGTCGCGGCACGTACCTGTCCGAGACGCGTCCAATGAAAACCGTATTCGGGCGTTTGGTGGCCATCGGGTTGTTTGCTGGGTTTATTGCGGTTGTGGTGCTGGTGTATCGGTGAGTCAGGCCCTCTGGCCAACATCTTCAAGCTCTCTTTCGAGCTGATGCTGGGTGGCTTTCGGCGAGCTAGTGCGCCGGGCCAGAACCTGGTAGAGCAAGGGGATGACGAACAGGGTCAGCAGACTGGAAAAGCTGACGCCGAATAGCACCACGATACCGATAACCTGGCGGGTTTCGGCGCCGGCTCCAGATGACAGGATAAGCGGCAGGGTGCCTGCTGCCGTGGTGATGCCGGTCATCAGGATGGGTCGCAACCTGACCGCCGCACCTTCGATTACCGCTTCATCGAAATCCATGCCGCGATCGCGCAGCTGGTTGATGAACTCGACGATCAGAATCCCGTTCTTGGCCGCCAGGCCAATCAGCATGACCAGGCCGATCTGACTGTAGACGTTGAGCGTGCTGCCGGTCAGCCACAGACCCAACAAGCCGCCACCGACCGCCAGTGGCACGCCCAGCATGATCACCAGCGGATGAATCCAGTTCTCGAACTGGGCTGCCAGGACCAGGAACACCACGGCAATCCCCAGGAGAAAGACGAACATGATCGAAGTGCCCGCCGTTTTGAAGTCCCGACTAAGGCCCTTGTAATCGATGATCGCGGTTTCCGGCAAATGTTCGCGGGCCAGGCCCTCAAGAAAGTTCAGTGCTTCGCCCAAGGTCAGATCATCGCTCAGGCCGGCCTGGATGGTGATGGAGCGAACCCGGTTGTAGCGGTTCAGGCTGGTTGAATCGGCCATGTTCTCGATCTGAACCAGGTTGGACAGGGGGATTAGCTGGCCGGATCGGGTGGAACGTACGTACAGGTTTTCCAGGGCAGCTGGAGAGCGCTGGCGGTCACGTTCACCCTCGATGATGACGTCGTACTCCTGACCATCGTCAATGTAGGTTGTGACCCGGCGCGAGCCCAGCATGGTTTCCAGAGTGCGGCCGATGGTGCTGACAGTGACGCCCAGATCCGCGGCCCGGTCATAGTTGATATCGACCTGGAGCTGGGGCTGGGTTTCCTTGTAATCCCAGTCAATGCCGGTCAGGCCCGGGTTGTCGCGCTCGATTTCAGCCAGCAGGATATCGCGCCACTCGGCCAGCTCCGCGTAGTCGGCTCCGCCAATCACGAACTGGACCGGGTTTTGTATGCCGCCGCCAAAGCCTTGGCGCATTACCGTGTTGATTCTCACCCCGCCGAGGTCGCTGGTGCGGTTGCGGATATCGGCCATGATTTCCTGGGCCGGTCGACGCTTGCTCCAGTCATTCAGAACGACAATGGCAATGCCGGTGTTGAATAGCGACAAGTTGTTGAAATCGCGCGGCGCGCGCACCAGCAGACGGTTGATCTCACCGTCTTCAACCAGTGGCATGATGCGGCGCTCGATCTCATTCATGTAGTCCTCCATGTAGCTGTAGGAGGCGCCCTCAGGTCCATTCACCAGGACAAAAAATGCGCCCCGATCTTCGCGCGGCGCGTACTCATCGGGAATCACATTGATCAACCAGATCGAGCCGGCCGCAAGGACGGCAATGACCGGCAAGGCAAACCAGCGCAGCTGAATTACCGATTTGAGAATGCGCTTGTAGAGCGATTGGGTCCGACTCACCGCACGGTTGAGCTTGGCGACCAGGACGTTGTCATTGCTGCGCGGTTTGAGCAGGCGCGAGGCCAGCATGGCCGAAACGGTGAGCGCGACGAAACTGGAAAAGGCCACGGCCGCGGCCATGGTCAGCGCGAACTCGGAAAACAGGCGGCCGATATCTCCCTGCAGGAAGGCGATCGGCACGAAGACAGAAATCAGCACCAGGGTGGTAGAGATGATGGCAAAGGCCACCTGCCGTGTGCCGCGATAGGCCGCGACCAGAGCGCTCTCGCCATATTCATCCATGCGCCGACGGACATTCTCGAGCACGATGATGCCGTCGTCCACGACCAGGCCGATGGCCAGTACCAGGGCGAGCAGGGTCAGCAGATTGACCGTGAAGCCGAACAGGGCCAGAGCGATAAAGGTCGAGATCAGCGCCACCGGCACAGCCACCGCCGGCACCAGAATGGCGCGAATCGAACCCAGGAAAACAAAGATGGTGAGCACGACCAGGGCGATGGCGATGAACAGGGTTCGATAGACCTCGCGGATAGCCCCTTCAACAAATACCGAGGAGTCAAAACTGGGCAGCAGCTCAAGTCCATCCGGCAGGTCCTGGTTGAGCCGGTCAACTTCGGCCCGCACCAGCCGGGCGACTTCCAGGGTGTTGGCAGTGGATTGGCGAATGATACCGAGCCCGATCATGGACTCGCCGTTGCCGCGAAACAGCGTCCTGTCCTCGACCGTGCCGCGTTCGACCCGGGCAATATCGCCCAGGCGTACCAGGTAGCCGTCGTCGCCTCGAAACAGCACCATCCGGGCGAAGTCTTCGGCGGAATTGAATTGACGTGCCACCCGCACGGTGAACTGCCGGGTCCGAGACTCGATCCGACCGGCCGGCAGCTCGACGTTTTCAGCGCGCAGCGCGTCCTCCACATCAGTCACGGTCAGGCCGCGGGCGGCCAGGGCGTCCCGATCCAGCCAGACGCGCATGGCGAAACTCTGGGCGCCGCCGACGCGAACCTGGGCAACGCCGTCGATGACTGAAAAACGATCAACCAGGAAGCGTTCCGCGTAGTCGGTCAGCTCCGGCGTGCTCCAGCCGTCACCGGCCAGGTTCCACCAGACAATGACATCGGCATTGGCATCAACCCGCCTGACCTCGGGTGGGTCGGCTTCATCGGGAAGCAGGCGCAACACCCGGCCGACCCGATCGCGCACGTCATTGGCCGCCGCATCGACATCGCGGCGCAGCGAAAACCGGATCGATATGCTGGATTGACCGTCGCGACTTTCGGACTCGATGAACTCGATGCCTTCAATGCCGGCAATCGCCTCCTCGATACGCTCGGTAATCTGGGTATCAACGACGCTGGCCGAGGCGCCTGGATATCGCGTTTCGACCGAAACCACCGGCGGATCGATATCCGGGTATTCGCGCAGCGGCAGCATTTGGAAAGAGACAATGCCGAAAATGATCAGCAGAAGAGCGGCTACCGAGGCCAGGACCGGACGAGTAACGGCCAGGTCAGAGAGGATCACGAGTCGCCCTCGGCCGACAGCATGGCTGCCAGGGACTGGCCAGGTTCAACCTCGCCGCGAATGCTGACCCGATCACCGTCGGACAGTCGAAAACCGCCGTGAATGACCA
>SKQI01000140.1 GCA_007119095.1 Wenzhouxiangella sp.
ACGGCAGCAATGCCAAGCTGATGATCGGTTTCGACTCCCGTCCCTGGCGCGAGCTGCACCAGAGCGGCGGCGCGGTGTATACCGACTTGCCTTTCCAGTGTGTCTGGGAAACCAGCCGCCTCCAGGACGGGGCCAGCGGCGTACTGACCAATTTCACCGGCGGGAACCAGGGGCTGGCGGTTGGCGAGGGCAGTTCGCGCAGCCAAGCAGACAAGGTTGTCCAGGCCCTGGAGCAAGTCTATCCAGGCATTGCCGGGGCCTACGGCGCCAACAGCGCCCTGGCCCGTATGCACTGGCCAAGCAACGAATGGGTCAAGGGCAGCTACGCCTGCTACGGACCCGGCCAGTGGACCAGCCTGCGCGGTGCTGCCGGTGAATCCGTCGGTGGCCTGCATTTCGCCGGCGAGCACTGCGCGCTGGACAGCCAGGGCTACATGGAAGGTGGCTGCAAGACCGGCGAGCTCGCGGCCCGGGCGGTGCTTGCCCAGCGCGGCAATGCTGCCAAGGCCTGGCTGAAGCGCCGCATGCAAGTCCGGCTCGCCTGAGCGCAGCATGGCCTGGCACTGGCCCGTTTGGCTGACCCTGCTGGCACTGCCGGCACTGTTGCTGGCGGAGCATCGCCACAACGCGATTGGCAAAGCCCTTACCAAGCCGGTCGCCTCGCTTGGTTTCATCCTGCTGGCCTGGACCGCGGGCGCCAGCGAATCCACCTATGGCCTGCTGATCCTTGCCGGCCTGGTCCTGTCCATGGCCGGCGATGTACTGCTGCTGGGACGAGCCCGGGCCGCCTTTCTGGGCGGCCTGATCGCATTCCTGGTCGGGCACTTGCTCTATGTCGCCGCCTTTCTTGTCCGGGGTATTGACTGGTTTGCCGCCGCCCTTGCTGCCATTGCCCTTGCGGTTGTTGCGTCGGTACTCACACGCTTGTTCCTCCACAAGATCGAACGCACGATGCGGGTGCCCGTTGTCTGTTATGCCGTTGTAATCAGCGTCATGCTGGCCCTGGCCGTGGGCACCGTCTTTGAGCAAATGTCGCTGCTGATCCTGGTCGGCGCCGTATTGTTCTACTTGAGCGATTTCAGCGTCGCCCGGGATCGCTTGCTGGTCAAGGGATTCGTTAACCGCGCCTGGGGCTTGCCAGCCTACTTCATCGGCCAGCTGCTGCTGGCCGCATCCGTGTCAACCTGAACAGGATCTTTTATGGACATCCTCGTCTGGGCAGGCATTCTCGTCTGTCTGTCGCAATCGGCCATGCTGTCCGGCCTCAACCTCGGCCTGTTCTCGATGAGCAAGCTGGAACTGGAAGTCGAGGCTCGCAAGGGCAACCGCCAGGCCCGGCGCGTTCTGGACCTGCGCAAGAACGCCAACTTTGCCCTGGTGACCATACTGTGGGGTAACGTGGCAGTCAACGTGCTGCTGGCCCTGCTGTCGGGTTCAGTCCTCACCGGGGTCGGTGCCTTCCTGTTTTCAACGGTGATCATCACGATCTTTGCCGAGATCATCCCGCAATCCTATTTCACTCGCCATGCCTTGAAGATGGCATCGATGCTCGCCCCCGTCCTGCGAGTCTACCAGGTCATCCTGTTCCCGGTTGCCGCCCCTACCGCCAGGATTCTGGATGCCTGGCTGGGCGGAGAAAGCGTCCGTTACTTTCCGGAGAGCGATCTGCGCCGGGTCATCAAGCTGCACATGGACTCGGCAGAAAGCGACATCGCCCGTGTCGAGGGCCAGGGGGCACTGAATTTTCTCGACATCGATGATGTTCCGCTGGCCGATGAAGGCGAACCGGTGGATCCTGACAGCATTCTGGAGTTGCCGTTCGAAGGCACAAGCCCGCGCTTTCCAGCGATCGAGGCAGATCCCGGTAACACCTTCCTGCAACAGATTGCGCGGTCGGGCAGGAGCTGGGTCATTCTGGCCGATACTGAACAAGAGCCGCGGCTGGTGATGAACGCCAACGAATACTTGCGCGCAGTGCTGTTTGAACCTGAGCTACCCAATCCACTGCATTTCTGCCATCGCCCCATCATCAAGCGCAACGCCAAGGTCAAGCTTGGCGAGCTCATCCCACGTTTCCGCGTGCGCCGTGACGCCAGTGCCGAGGAGGTCGTCGAAGATGACGTGATCCTGCTCTGGCATGATCAACCCCGGGTCATCACCGGCACCGACGTTCTCGGCCGCCTGCTGCGCGGCATTGCCAGCCCCCACACCGGCGACGCCACGCCAACCAGTACGGAAGCAAATGGCTGATGGCTACGGAAAATTGATACTGCTCAAGAACTCGCAGTACTGAATGGCGCATGCTGGGGCCAAGTGAAAATGGAAATAAGTACATGGCCTCTGCAAATGGCGCAAAAGCCACCGCCCTTTCCGCCGCTTCAGCGCAAAAAGAGAAAGCGCCAGGCCAGGTTTCAGCATACCCCAGGGTGCCGCCGGACCAGGTGCGCCAGGCCTTCGAGCAGGGTAAGTATCCCTACCGGCGCAAAATTGCGCGCAAACTCTACGAGCAGGAAAAAGCCCAGCTTCAGGCCGAGCTGCTGAAAGTGCAGCTGTGGGCCCAGGAGACCGGGCAAAAGTTTGTCTTTCTGTTCGAAGGCCGCGACGCGGCGGGCAAGGGTGGCACCATCAAGCGTTTCACCGAACACCTCAACCCGCGTTTCGCCCGGGTCATCGCGCTTAACAAGCCAACCGACCTGGAACGCAGCCAGTGGTATTTCCAACGCTACATCGAGCACCTGCCTACCGCTGGCGAAATGGTGTTCTACGACCGTTCCTGGTACAACCGTGCCGGCGTCGAGCGGGTGATGGGCTTTTGCTCGCCGAACGAGTACCTGGAGTTCATGCGCCAGACGCCGGAACTGGAGCGCATGCTGACCCGGTCGGGCATTCGCATGTACAAATACTGGTTTTCGGTGACCCAAGACGAACAGAAGCGGCGCTTCGAGTCGCGTGCCGAGGATCCCCTGAAACGCTGGAAACTTTCGCCGATCGACCTGGCCAGCCTGGACAAGTGGGACGACTACACCGAGGCCAAGGAAGCGATGTTCTTCTACACCGACACGGCCGATGCACCATGGACCATCGTCAAGTCCAACGACAAGAAGCGGGCGCGGCTCAACTGCATGCGCCACTTCCTGGCCAGCCTCGACTACCCGGATCGCGATGACAGCATTGTGCAGCAGCCTGACCCCTTGATCGTTGGCCACGCCTCCCATGTCGTCAACCGCGCGGATCACATTCTGGGCACTTCCCTGCACCCGGAGACCCGCCGCGTGCAGCGAAAAAAAAAGGGCTGACCGCAATCTGCCGGCCTACCTGACAGTGAGAACGGTCGCGCCCCGGATGGCACCAAAGCGCATCTGGAGCAGAGCGTCGTTGGCTTCGGCCAGGGGCATCGTACGGGTGGCGGGGCGGAGCTGCGCGTGATCGGCGGCCAGGTCGAGAAATTGGGCAATATCGCGGCGGGTCACGTTGGCCACACTCTGGATCATTTTTTCGCGCCATAAATGCTGGGGATAGTCGAGCCGGCCGAGCTGGTCGATATCTGCGCGCTCCTTGCTGATCGCGTTGACGACCAGCTTGCCGCCGGGTGCAAGGGCTGCAAGGGCGGCAAGGACGGGTTTCCACACCGGGGTGGTGTCGATGATCGCTGCCGGCGGATCCGGTGGCAACTGCTCGGTATCGCCGGCCCAGGCCGCGCCGTCAGCCAGCGCCCGCTCGCGCTGCTCGGGGTCGCGCGCCCAGACCAGCACCGCGCTGTCGGGATAAAGAATCCGGGCCAGCCGCAGCACCTGGTGATTGGAGCCGCCGAAGCCGGTCAGGCCCAGGGTCTGGCCGTTGGCAATGCCGGCCAGGCGGAGACTGCGCAGGCCGATGGCGCCGCCGCACAGCATCGGGGCAGCCTCGACATCGCTCAGTCCCTCCGGGATGGGATGGGCGAAAGCAGCGGGCGCTGTCATGTACTCTGCATAGCCACCGTGTACATCACAACCTGTCCCGCGAAATTCCGGACACAGGTTTTCCCGGCCGCCAAGACAATACTGGCACTGCCCGCAGGCTGAATAAATCCAGCCGACACCGACCCGTGTACCGACCGCCGGGCCATCTAGGGCCTTCGACTCAACCACCGTCCCGACTAGCTGATGGCCGGGAATGATCGGCAAGCACGCAGCCACCCGACCTTCGATCTCATCAAGCTCGGTATGGCAAACGGCGCAGACCTGAACCTTGATCAGCACCTCGTCCGCCCTGGGAACTGGTCGCGGCCAATCCAGCGCCTCCAGCGGCCGCGAGGCCCGCTCGAGCGCCCGGGTCTGGCGCAACACCATCGCTCGC
>SKQI01000174.1 GCA_007119095.1 Wenzhouxiangella sp.
CCGGTCAGGCGCTTTTCGCCAACCTGCACCGTCCAGGGATCGATCAGGCGTGCTTCGCCCTCGATTACCTCCACGCCCATGCCCTCGTAACGCTCGACCGAGTCATGCGGCTCGATCTTCTTGATGACCTGGCGAATGCGGGCCTGCACATCCGGCCAGTGCAACCGCGCGCTGGCTTCACTGACGCCATATTTCTGACTGTCACGTACATCAGCCATCAGCCGAGCGGTGCGGATCAGGGCCTTGGACGGCACGCAGCCGGTGTTCAGGCAATCCCCGCCCATGCGATGTTTTTCGATCAGGGCAACCCGGGCACCGACCGTGGCGCCGATGTATGACGACACCAGGCCGGCGGCACCCGCGCCAATCACGATCAGGTTGTAGTCAAAGCGGCGCGGGCGCTTGTGGCCCCGATAAACCTTGCGCCGCTCCAGCAGGCGCAGCACCCAGCGCAGGATCAGCGGCAGCAGGCCGAGCAGCACGAAAGCGCCGATCAGGCCGGGCGAGAGAATGTCGCCGGCGGAATCGACCCGGGCGAGCTGGGTACCGGCGTTCACGTACACCACGGTGGCCGGCAGCATGCCTAGTTGGCTGACCCAGAAAAAGGTCCAGGTGCGTATCGGCGTAAGCGCCATCACGAGGTTGATCACCCAGAACGGGAATGCCGGCACCAGGCGCAGGGCCAGCAGGTAAAAAGCGCCATCGCGCTCGACGCCTTGGTTGATCGCCTTCAGCCGGCGTCCGAAGCGCTGCTGGATAAAGTCGCGGAAAAGAAATCGGGCGGCCAGGAAAACCAGGGTGGCCCCGATCGTGCTGGCGAATGACACGGCGACCGTACCCAGCGCCACGCCGAACAGAGCGCCGCCGGCCAGGGTCAGGATGGCCGCGCCAGGTACCGACAGGGCAGCCATGGTGATGTAGACCAGCATATACACGGCAACGGAAAGCGCCAGATTCTGCTCGGTGAAGGCGAGCAGCTCATCGCGATGACGACGCAGTTCTTCCACGCTCAGGTACTGGCCCAGGTCGAAGATCACAAATGCGGCAATACCGGCGGCAAACAGCAGCAGGATAAGCAGGCGAAGCAGGTGCTTGGAGTTCATGGCATCTTGTCGATGAGTGGGTCGTGCCCGGGAAGACCATCGCGGTCAGCCAAAGCTTGCCTTGATTCTACGGGAATTGGCCCAGCGTCAGTCGGGGCAGGCCGGCCAGGTCGGTTTCGGTTTTGATCTGTTGGAACCCGGTGCCCTCGAAAAGGGATGCAACCGGCTCACCCTGCTCGTGGCCATGTTCGATAAGCAGCCAGCCTCCCGCGACCAGTTGGCGGCGCGCTTGCTCGATCAGCTGCATGATCAGTTTGAGCCCGTTGCCATCGCAGGCCAACGCCAGGGCCGGCTCGAAGCGGAGATCGCCCTGATCCAGGTGCGGGTCACCGGTGGCCACGTAGGGGGGATTGCTGATGATCAGGTCAAACTCTCGGTCTTGCAGCTCGGCGAGCAGGTCGCTATGGACCAGCTCAACCTGCTCGAGGCCCAGTCGCCTGCGATTTTGGTCGGCTACTGCCAGGGCGGGAGGGCTCAAGTCAGCGGCTGCAACCTGCCAGGCGGGGCGTTCGGCGGCCAGGGTGAGGGCGATGCAGCCGCTACCGGTGCCAATATCAATAACCCGAGCCCGCGCCGGCAGAGGCAGTTCCAGTGCTCTTTCGACAAGATGCTCGGTTTCCGGTCTCGGGATCAATACATCCTTGTTGACGATGAAATCGCGACCAAAAAACTCGCGTTTGCCTGTCAGGTAGGCGATTGGCTCGCCGGCCAGACGGCGCTCCAGCAGGTTGCTGAAAGCCTGCATCTGAGCCGTATCCGGACGGGTCATCGCATGCGCATACAGCCAGCTTCGGCCCTTGTCCAGGGCATGGGCGAGCAGAATCTCGGCTTCAAGTCGAGAGTCGAGCTTATGCGAGGCCTGGCGAAGGCACTGCTGAAGGTCAGCGTCGAACTCGGTGTTCACGACAGACACCGTACTCCGAATTAACGGGAAAACGCGAAACAAGGAAGAGAAAAAGATGGTGGCCAGGGGCAGAATCGAACTGCCGACACGCGGATTTTCAGTCCGCTGCTCTACCAACTGAGCTACCTGGCCATCTTTTCTGTAGCGGCATGGAACGCCGCGAAGCCCGGTATTAAAACCGCTTGTGCCATGGAAGTCAACCGGCTTTTTACTCCCGACGCGTGATCGTCACCCGCGTTTAACCAATTTTCGCTTATATTACAATTTGTTGAGGCTGGTAGAGGTGCGCTGGATGAAAACAATGGCAAGGTTGTCAACGTTGCTGGTTGTGACTGTCTTTCTGGTGGCCTGTGCCACTGACCGGCGTGAACAGGTGGACGCCGATCAAGCCCTTTTTGAGCGTCACGCGGGTGACCCAGTCAATCGAGTCAATTACGCACACATCCGCGGCTGGAGGCCGGCAGGCGATAATGCAGTCTTGATCGAATTCAACGGTCGACGCTACTACTTGTTGGACGTTGGGCCACCCTGTCAGCGCGATTTGCGTTTCTCGCATGTACTGAGTCTTCGAACGACGGTGCCACGCGCCCTGACTACGTTTGACCAGGTGGGTTCCGAGCTGGGATGGTGCCGGGTAGAGCGCATCCGACCTTTTGACTTCAACGCCTATCAGGCCGAGCGTCGGGGCGAGGAATCAGGCTTCAGGGAAGCCGTCATCCTTGAAGAAGACCCGGCGCCTGAGCCTCCTCCGTCAACTTGACGGCGGTACGTATCCGTCCGCCTGGTCGACCTCGCCGCCGAACAGAAATGCTTCCGCCTGCTCGACCAGATACTTGCGATGCTCTGGATCAATCGGGCTGAGTCGCTTTTCGTTGATCAGCATGGTCTGATGCGCGAGCCACTTTTGCCAGGCGTCCTTGCTGATGTTGTCGTAAATTTTTTTGCCCAGCTCGCCGGGCAGGGGCGCACGGTCGAGACCTTCCGCCTGCTTTCCAAGGTAGCTGCATTCGACCAGTCGAGTCATTGCCAGGTATTGTCTTTGAAGGAAACCCAATTTTAGCAACTGATGACCCTGGGTCGAATGACTGATCAGTTATTCAGGACAGGGCTGACGGGAGATGACATGAAAAAAGTGATTTTTACTGGCTTGGGTATCTTTGCCCTGGTGGTCTGGTTCGCTAGTCTGGCCGGACTGGAGGCACAAGCAAACGAGGCTGAAATGCAACAACAGGCATCGGTAGCTCTGGTCACGGGCTCTACTCGTGGCCTGGGTGAGGAAGTGGCGAAGCGTCTGGGTGCTATGGGCTATCACGTCATTGTGCATGGTCGCAGCATCGAGCGCGGCCAGGCAGTTGTCGCGTACATAGCAGATGCCGGCGGCAGTGCAGAATTTCGCCGCGCGGACTTTCTTTCGCTGGATCAGGTGCGTGCCCTGGCCAATGGCGTGCTGGCGGATTTCAGCCGACTGGATGTATTGATCAACAATGCCGGCATCGGCTCCGATGAAGACGGCGAGCTGGTTTCAGAAGAGGGTTTCGAGCCGGTGTTCCAGGTCAATTACCTGGCCCATTTTCTGCTGACAGAAAAGTTGCTGCCGCTACTTATCGACAGCGCGCCGGCGCGAATCGTCAATGTCTCCTCGGGAGCCCAGGCCGCCATCGATTTCGACGATGTCATGCTGGAAAACTGGGAGCCCGATGGCCGACAGATTGGAAGGCCCTACGCCCAGAGCAAGCTTGCCCAGATCCTGCACACCTACGACCTGGCAGAGCGTCTGCAAGGCACCGATGTCATCGTCAACACCTTGCACCCGGCTACATTCATGGATACCTACATGGTGCGCCGAGCGGGTATAGCGCCCCGGACCAGCGTTGATGAAGGCGCGGACCGGGTCATGCAGCTGATTACCGACGATGTCGGCAGCGGCAATTACTTCGTGGATGGCAAACCCACCCGGGCCCACGACCAAGCCTACGATAAAGTCGCGCGCCAGCGCCTGCGCGAGCTCAGCCTGGAGTTGATCAGCCACAACGAATAAAACATGGAGTCCTAAACCTTAAACCTACCTGATTACGTATGTGTCTCAGCCATACCTTCTGGGCGTTGATCGCTCAGAGGACCTTGTCTGTCAGGCCAACGGTTTGTCGACCGCCCTTGCGGGCGGCCGATTCCCTGCAGTGCTCGGTCCAAGCGGGGTCCGCCGAACTCGCTGCACGCCCTGTCGGGCGCTCCGCTCAAACAGGCGGCGGCCCTTTATCCGCCTGGCCCTGCGCGCTTCGGCTGCACCTCAAGGCCTGACAAACAAGGCCCTCTGACC
>SKQI01000118.1 GCA_007119095.1 Wenzhouxiangella sp.
CGCGGGAGGCGTTGGACAGCATGTCAGCCAGGCGATCGAAGCCAATGGCAGTGCGATACAGGGGTGAAAGATCAAAAGTACTCATAACCGTATCCTCCTATGAAGCAATCGGTTTGTTTCAATTGAATTCATCCGCCTGACAACCAGGCCGGATGGGCTTGAGGTCCCTTCTGGCGACCTCGACAACTTAGATAGGAACGCAGCTGCAAAGTTTCAAGAGCAGCGGCAACACATCGCTACTCGGAATAGCTGACGTCGATGATCCAGAAGCAGCGCAGTCCGCCCGGCGTCGGTACGCTGACCTCGTCGTCGAGACGCTTGCCCAGCAGTGCTCGGGCGACCGGCGAGTCGACTGAAATCCAGCCCTCGCCATCGTCGATCTCGTCGGGGCCGACGATGCGGTAGTTCGTACTGGCCCCGGAATCTTCTTCGAGCGTGACCCTGGCACCAAAAAAGACCCGCTCACGATCATCCGGCGCGCTGTCCACCACCCGCAAACGGTCCAGCCGCTTTTGCAGGTAGCGAATCCGCCGGTCAATCTCGCGCAGCTGCTTCTTGCGATAGATGTATTCCGCATTCTCCGAGCGATCGCCCTCGGCCGCTGCTGCAGTCAGCGCCGCGGTCACCTCGCGCCGCAGCACCCAGCGCTCCTTAAGCTCAGCCTGAAGACGGCGAAAGCCGTCGGCCGTGATGTACGGGCTGGAAGAAGGAGGGGGTGGGCGCCAGCGCATAAAAAAACGGGTTCCGGGTTCCGGGTTCCGGGTTAAGGCTTCGGGCTTGAAGATTTTGAAGCCAAGGGCCGAGCGAGCAACAAACCCAAGAACATGAGTGGACCTCCTGACTGCCCAGAGCCAAACCGGAAACCGGAACCCGGAAACCGGAACCCGTATTTCACACCCCGCCTTCAGTAAGCTTCAAGGGATTCAGAAGCTCTTCCAGTTCGGCGCGGTCAAGGCCGGAGATTTCTTCGGCCACATCAATAATCGGCCGGCCTTCGCGATAGGCCTGTTTGGCCGCGGCGGCGCCCTTTTCGTAGCCAATCACGCGGTTCAGCGCCGTCACCAGGATCGGGTTTTTTGCCAGGGCTTCGTTGAGGTTGTCTTCGCGGACCTTGAAGGTGGCAATGGCACGGTCGGCCAGCAGGCGGCTGACGTTGGACAGCAGCTCCAGCGACTCCAGCAGGGTGGCACCCACCACGGGCAACATCACATTGAGCTGGAAGTTGCCCGACTGGCCGGCCACGGTAATGGTGGTGTCGTTACCCATCACGCGCGCAGCGACCATGCACACCGCCTCCGGAATAACCGGGTTGACCTTGCCCGGCATGATCGAACTGCCCGGCTGCAAGGCCTCCAGCTCGATCTCGCCCAGCCCGGCAAGCGGGCCAGAATTCATCCAGCGCAGGTCATTGGCCATCTTCATCAGGCCGACGGCCAGGGTCTTGAGCTGACCGGACAGTTCGACCGCGGCATCCTGGGTGGAGATACCCTCAAACTTGTTCGCCGCCGATTCAAACTCAAAGCCGCTGATCCGGGCCAGGTGAGCGGCCACGCGTTCGCCAAATTCTGGATGACAATTGACGCCGGTACCAACGGCGGTGCCGCCCTGCGGCAGGCGGCGCATGCGTCCGATTGCATCGGTCAGGCGCTCGCAGCCGCTTTCGATCTGCACCGCCCAAGTGTCCAGCTCCTGCCCCAGGGTCACCGGCATGGCATCCATCAGATGGGTGCGGCCGGTCTTGGCGACGTTGGCCAGCTCACCCGCACGGCGTTTCAGCACTTGGTGCAGATGCTTGAGGGCCGGCAGCAGCTTCTCGGCCGTCGCCAGGCAGGCAGACACCTGGATGGCGGTTGGGATGACGTCATTCGAGCTCTGGCTCATGTTGACGTGATCGTTCGGATGCACGCCCAGGCTGCCATCCGGGTCAGCCAGGCGCGAAATCACCTCGTTGGCATTCATGTTGGAGCTGGTACCAGAACCGGTCTGGTAAATATCTACCGGGAACTGCGCATCAAAGACGTTCGCTGCCACCCGGTCGGCGGCGTTGCTGATCGCCTTGGCCTTGTCGGCATCCAGCAAGTCCAGGTCCCGGTTGGCTTCGGCGCAAGCGCGTTTGATCAACCCCAACGCCCGGATGAATGCAGCCGGCATCGGCCGCCCGCTGATCGGAAAATTCTGCACGGCGCGTTGGGTCTGGGCGCCCCACAGCGCGTCCGCCGGCACTTTCAATTCACCCATGCTGTCGCGTTCGATCCGAAACTCGCTCATTCTGGTCGCCTGGTGGATTTCAAACCCCCAATTATACTTCGCGGTGACCCATCGGCACCGGTTCCGCACGTTGTCACTGGGGCTCCCGCGACATGATCTGGCTGTACAGGCGGCGAACTTCCGCATACTCGGCACCGCCTCGATCCAGCTCGCGAACAATCACCCTGTTCAGCGCTTCAGCCTCGGGCTCCCGTCCCATCTGACGGGCTAGTTCAAGTAAACGAACCCCTTCGATCAAGGTACCGGCCTCATTCAACCTGTCTGCTGCCCGCAAACCGTCAAACACGAACTGACGCCAGACCATTTCCTCGTCGACATTGCCAGCCTGCTGCTGAATATCGGCGATTCGTCGGGCCGAACTGACAACCCGATCAAGCTCGGCGTCACTTGCCGACTGGCGTTCGAATATCAGCTCAGCCTTGGCAATTGCCTGATCAAGATCTTGCCGTGCCAGATAGACGTCAATCAGTCGACCATAGGCACTCAGGGTATCCGGATGGTCAGGCGCCAACACCCGTTCCCGCCACAGGGCGACGTTTTCATAGGCCTCCAGGGCCAGGTCGAGATCGCCCATTTTCTTGTAAAGGTTGGCCCGGTTTGCCTGCAAGGAAAGGGTCAAAGGATGGTTGCGTCCGAAAGTTTCCCGGCCCAGCTCGACGACTTCGTTCATCAGCGCCAGGGCTTCATCGTCCTGGTCGGTATCCATCAGGCTCATGGCCAGATTGTTCGCGACTCTCAGGGTGGACAGATTGCGTCGCCCCAGGTGTGTGCTGAGCAGCTCGTACACCTCGCGATCCAGCTCAAGCGCTTCCTGGTACCTCCCCAACCGGCCCAGCGTCGCTGCAACATTGAGCTTGGCACTGTAGTAGACGGAGCGAGTGGGCGGAAAATGTTCGCGCGCCCTGGCAAGGCTTTCCTCGTAATACGGCAATGCGGCTTCAGCTTCCCCCATTCTTGAGTAGACATAGCCGAGGGTATTGATGGCCAGAATGGTTTCCTCGGCATAGCGGCCCACTTCCCGCTCGGCCATCTCGATGTTCCGATTGGCAATGACCAGAGCATCCTCGAGTTCACCAAGGGCAACCAGATTGTTGGCGAGACTATCCCAGGTATGCAGGCGCAGCGAACGCTGCTCAGCGTCCATCGGGTCCAGACGGGCCAATATCTCGTCAAGCTCGACTCGGGCACTGCGAAAACTGCCGCTGTCGTTGAGCGCCAGATAAAGTTGGCGACGCGCCTCCAGTGTCTCTGTGGCGTCTGGACCATACAGACCCTGCTTCAAGCTCACGATGCGACGCGCCAGCGCCACGCTCTGCTCAAACATTCCAGCGCCCTTGTGGACATCGTAGACGGCACCCAGCAATCTCGCCTGAAGCTCCGGCTGATTGACCAGATCCCCCTCGATCATCTCAATCGCCGGCGCCAGGATGAAAGCTTGCACCATGTTTTGGGCCAGGTCAGTGGGCCTGAGCTGACCCACGGCGACATCGAAGGCCTCCAGGCTGGCTTTCGCGGTCTCATCATCAAGTTGCTGACCCAACGACTGTAGGTATTGATCACGCAAGCCTTCAACAAAAAAAGAGCCAATGGGGCCGGGCTCGATGTTGCCAAGCATTAGCTGCTGGAACTCAATCAGCTTCTCGAGTTCGAGCTGACGAGCCAGTACCTGCTCCCGCTCTCGCTGAGCCTGATTCATGCCCGTCGTCGCCGTGCCCAGGCCAATGCTCAGAGCGAGGAAGATCAGACTGATGCTGGTCACCACCCAGGCATGCCGGGTCACAAAACGGCGAAACCGATAACCCTTCTCCTCCCCCATCGCCCGAACCGGTTTACCGGCAAGATAGTTGCGGACCTCGTCAACCAGCTCTGCAGCACTTGCGTAACGCTGCTCGCGGTCCGCGGCGACACTTCGAAGCACAATTGCATCCAGGTCGCCCACCAACTTCCGGGCCAGGCGGGCTGAACTGACACGGCGAGTGGCAGCGACCTGGCTGGCCTTGTCACCCAGCGCGGACAGCAGCTCAGACGGGCTATGAGGTTC
>SKQI01000252.1 GCA_007119095.1 Wenzhouxiangella sp.
AACATCCGCTCGCGCACCTTCTCAATCAGCAGAATGTCGGCCATGGCCGGCGCCACCAGCGCCAGCAGAACCATCCCCCAGAACAGCTTCACAACGGCTTGTCTGACCATGTTGCTTTCCTTGCGTTTTCGGGTCCCTGAATGATGATCAAGTGCCTGGCTGACGGGGCAGCATCGACATTGATTCCGGCTTGTTGGGGTCGCCGAGAGCGGGCGAGTTTGCAACTTGCTCCGCACGACTGCCCTACTCGTGCAAAGCTTAGCATATTGCGATATTTGGCGACCGCTGACCTTGAATGCATCGGCTTTGGCGTGCATCTGTTCTAATTGTTGAGCGATGACATTCACCAAGGAGGCTTCATCATGAAAACTGCGCTGGTTACCGGTGCCAACCGTGGTATCGGCCTTGAACTTGTTCGACAGCTCAAGGCCAAGGGTTTTGACCTGATCGCCGTTTGCCGCGAGAGCTCGGCTGAACTCGACGCCGAATCCGTGCGCGTGGAAAGTGGCATTGATGTCACCAGCCGTGAAGATTTGGCTCAGCTGAAAGGCCGGCTGGGCGAAACGCGCCTAGACCTGCTGGTCAACAACGCTGGACTTCTGCGCAGTTCCAGCCTGGCAGGTATCGAGGATGAGCTTGACGATTGGCGCGCCCAGTTCGAAGTCAACTCGCTGGCGCCAATCCGTGTCACCAGCGCGCTGGGCGACAACCTGGCTTCCGGATCCAAGGTCATCGTCATTACTTCGCGGATGGGATCGATTGCCGACAATACCTCTGGTGGCCATATGGCCTATCGCATGTCCAAGGCAGCCGTCAACGCCGCCACGGTGTCCCTGGCCCATGAGCTCAAGGATCGTGGTATCGCGGTTGGTCTGCTGCATCCGGGCTATGTGCGCACCGGCATGACCGGCAATACTGGCCATATCGACCCCGATGAGGCCGCTGCCGGCCTGATTGAACGCATCGAAGAGCTGAGTCTGGACGACAGCGGCAGTTTCCACCACGCCAACGGCGAAGCGCTGCCCTGGTAGGCTACGGGCGGGGTCTGCGAAGAAGCGGCTCCGCGACCAGTGAGAGATAACCTGGAGGAGCGATGAAGCGACTGTCGATTTTGGCCGCATTGGCGCTGGCTGTGCTCGCGGCCGTGCTGCTTGGACCTGGTCCGGCGGTGGATGAACACGGTGCTATTCATGCTGAAACGCAGCGCCCATTGCCACCGCTTTCGACCCAGCCTTATCTGCGTGCCGCGCACTGGTTCGGGCACGACTGGCCGGTTAATTTCTGGAATACGGACCTGGAATCCATCGCCAGGGAACACTTCGATATGATTCTGGAAGACGGGTTCAACACAGTTGTGTTCCTGGTGCCCTGGCCGGGATTTGCGCCTGACCCTTATTCCGGTGAGCTGGACCCTGAGCGAGTCCGGCGTTTGCGTGCACTGATGCATACTGCCCACGACATGGGCTTGAAATCCATCGTCCGTATTTCCTATGCCTGGGACTGGTTGGATCCCACTGCAGGTGCTCGCCTGCTTCATCTTTGGCTGGACGAAGCCCACTATCAGGGTTGGCTGGGCTACGTTGAATCGGTCTGGTCGGCAATCGAGGATGTTCCTGGTCTGCAGTTCGGGTTCTTTTCCTGGGAAGATCTGTGGGCAGTGACCAGCCTCGGGGAAGCCGAGCCTCGCATGCGACAGCAGGCAGCTGCTGATTCAGGTTTCGCGGACTGGCTGGTCGAGACGCATGGGCTGGCCCGGGCCGGAGAAAAGTTGGGGCGGGAACTCAGCGGCGTCGAGGACGTCATTATCCCGCACCGTAGAGAGACCGCGCATGCGTTGTTCCTGAAGTTTGTCAGTCAGGCCTGGATCAATCGATTTTTTCTGCCGGCCCAGGAAAGGTTTCCCAGGTTGTCGCTGGAAATCCGTATTGATAGTGACCCAATCTTCGACGGCGAGGAGCTGGTCGGCTGGTTTGATCATCGACCCAACTGGAGTTTGCCCGGTGCAGACTGGGTGACCCTCTATTGGTCACCCGCCATGGGCGGAGAAAACCAGGGTGAAACACTAACCCCGGAGACGGGAGCCGAAAGGCTGGCCTGGTGGCTTGATGAAGTGGCTGAGCACGCCGGCATGCGACAAATTTTCATCGGCCAATTCCTGGCTGAAGACTTTACCCCCGGCTATGAAATGAACGGGCGAATTCCACATGACCAGATTCCGCGTTTTCTGGAACTGGCTGGCGAAGTGCTGAAATATCGGACCGGGGGAGTCGGGCTATGGACCTGGACGGACTACGCCCATGATGCCATTGCCAACCCCGGCTTTTTCGCTCAAAAATCCAGTTGGGACGGCAGCGAGGGCGTGGTATGGTCGGACGGCCGGCTGACATTGCCCGACGAAGGTTGGGTCGAAACCACGCTTGCCCGTTTCTTCTACCAGTTGCCTGATGGAACGACCGAAGCCAGGTTGTGCATTCAGGCGCAGGCCGAGAATGGCGGTCGCCTGGTGCTTTTTGAGGATGGCCGCGACGAGCCGTTTGCCGAACTGGTCATCGGCCAGGAGCCGGAGCAACAGTGCATCTCCCAGCAACTGGCTGCCCGTCACTTGCGTATGGTTGCCGATGGGCAGGTCGACATTCACCGGGTCAACAGCACCGGTTTCGTGCAGCGCAGCGGCATGCGAGGCCTTGATTTCGCCCCGAAGGAGGTTGCTCAGGCCTATCGGTCGTTGAACAGCGGCCTGAACTACCGGCCAACCCTGCTTCGCGAGCGCTACGAAGACGGCTGGATGGGGGCGGAACTTGTGGAAGTTCATGGAATCAAGAACGGCTCGACCAGGCTTAATCTGAAGACATTTTTACCGGATGAGTGGCCAAAGGCGCCTGACCTGAAGGTGACTGTTGCCGGCGAGCGCCTGGCTGAGGTGCCGTGCGTAAGTGGCGGCCACTACGAGTTGGCACTGCCTGCTGCGGCGATGCAGCAGGATACGGTGCCGGTGCGTATCGAGGCATCCGCAGTGCATCAGCCTCAGGGCGATGCTCGAAACCTCGGGTGTTTGCTGCTGGATTTATCAATCAAGACTGCGGGTGATTAGGCGATGCCTATTGACCTAGTGGGCCACTAGCCGCTCCTGCTCGCGCAGCAGGCGCACCCAGGCCTGGTAGCGGGCAGTCGGGATCTGGCCGCTTTCGCTGGCAGCGCGAATGGCGCAAGCGGGCTCGGTAAGGTGTTTGCAGTCGCGAAAGCGGCAGCCGGCTTCCAAGGCAGCGAATTCCGGGAAGCCGCGTTCCAGCTCTGGGCTTTTCATGGTCCAGAGTCCGTATTCCCAAACACCCGGCGTATCCACCAGCCAGGCGCCGGAGGGCAAACGGTGCAGGGTGGCGCTGGTCGTGGTGTGGGTGCCCTTGCCGGTGACTCGCGACAGCTCGCCGGTTTGCTGGGCAAGGTCGGGCACGAGAGCGTTGAGCAGGGAGGTCTTGCCGACGCCGGATTGGCCGGCCAGCAGACTGACCCCCTTGGCAACCAGTGCCGGTAATGCTCCAAGATCAGGCGATGGTCGGCAACGACAGGGGATAACCGGTATCCCCAGCGCAGAAAAGTCGGCCAAGTCATTGAATGGGGGGCGGTCCGGCCTCGGCAGATCGGACTTGTTGATCACGATCACCGGCTGGATGCCACGAATCAGGGCGGCGGCGACGTAGCGATGCAGCAGGTCCGGGCTTGGTGCCGGTTCGGCGGCAATCACGATCAAGGCACGGTCGAGGTTGGCAGCCAGCGGCTTGAAGCGGCCGCGGTTGTCACCGCGCCCGAACTCGTTGGTTCTATCCCTGATCGCGATCAGCGTGCCGGACTGATCCAGACTGATTCGGTCGCCAGGCAGCGGCCTGCCCAGGCGGCGCGGGAAATGAAAGGCTGTCAGCTCGCCTGAGTCGGTGGCAGCGACGCCGCGGTTGCTGTGGGCCTCGATGACTAGCGCATCGCCCGTCATGAGGTGCGGCTTCGTTGGTATAGTGCGGCGACCTGAACGACCGAGCGAGCTCCTTGATGAACGAACAGAACCTGGTCTGGATCGATCTGGAAATGACCGGCCTTGATCCGCTGCGTGACACCATTATCGAAATTGCCACCATCGTCACCGATGCCCAGCTCAACGAAGTGGCCGAGGGCCCGGTAATTGCGGTGGCCACGGCGAAAGAGCGCCTGGACGCGATGGATGAGTGGAATACGCGCACCCACGGCGAATCCGGCCTGATGGAACGCTGTCTGAACAGCCGAACTGACATGGCCGAGGCCGAGCGCCTGACCCTG
>SKQI01000066.1 GCA_007119095.1 Wenzhouxiangella sp.
GCGGTGTTCGATGGCGAGCGTTTCGGGCCTGTGGGGGAGATTGCCCGCGGGGATGACTGGTTTGCCAACTGGGCGGACATGCCGGGCTTGTTCGAGTTGGGCGATGGCAGCTGGCTGGCGCACTGGCTGGTCAAGTCCGGGCCGGCGACTTACGCCTACGACGTGGTCATGGCGGTATCAACGGACCAGGGCGAGACTTGGTCCGAGCCGTTCAGCCCGCATGATGACGGTACTCAGACCGAGCATGGTTTCGTCAGCTATTTTGAGCATAGTGCTGAGCGGGCAGGGGTGGTTTGGCTGGACGGTCGTGAAACGGCCGGAGGCGATCATGACGGCCATGCGGTAGGCCACCATCACCATGGTCATGGAGATATGACCTTGCGTTTCGCCACGGTCGATGCCGCAGGTGAAGTCTCTGATCCGGCGCTACTGGATGAGCGGGTCTGCGATTGTTGCCAGACCGCCTCGGCGATGACCGAGGCCGGGCCCGTTGTGGTGTATCGCGGTCGCAGCGTCGATGAAATCCGGGATATTCGCGTGGTTCGCCGACTGGACAATGGCTGGAGCGATCCGGTCAAGGTGCACGAGGATGGCTGGCGCATCCAGGCCTGTCCGGTCAACGGGCCGGCGCTGATTGCAAAGGGACCTGAACTGGTGGTGGCCTGGTTCACCCTTGGGGGCGATGGCCGGCCCCGCGTCGAGCTTGCCGCCTCTCGGGATTCCGGCGCCAGTTTCCGCCACTTGAGCACGCTGGGTCATGACCAGGCCCTGGGACGGGTGGATCTGTCCTGGTGGCAGGACGGCTTTCTGGTTTCCTGGCTGGACCAGGTTGACGGCGCTGCGCGACTGCAACTGGCTCACTTCGACCTGACCGGCGAGTTGCTTCACAAGCGTGAGCTGGCGGCGCTGGATGGCGGGCGGGTCAGCGGTTTTCCGAGACTCCTGGCCCTGTCTGACCAGCAGCTGCTGGTCGCCTGGACGGGCTCGGATTCAGCTGGAACACAAGTCAGCGTGGCGCTGCTTGTCAACGAACGGCGGGAGTGAACGCGGTCAGCTTCGCCGGGCCTGCCCTGGATAGTGCCGGAAACACTTCGCGACTGCCTGACCCCGTCGATGTACCATTGATGGTCCTGTCGGTGCAGGGAGCCCGCGTACAGGAAGAGTAGAAGCGGTCTTGAGCCGTGAGCCCAGGGTATTGGCGACTCCTCGTCGCGGATGCCATGCCAGCAATGCCGCTGGCCTTGGGTCGCCGGTTCGAAAAGACATCGAAGAGCGCCTCTGCAATGGCTTTGTTTGAGCGGGAAACGACGTGACCAGTCAATCCGATACCGAAGACATCACGCGCTTGCTCGAGGAGATCCGACAGTCCCCGGATCAGTTCGAGCGTCTGGTGCCCTTGATGTATGACGATCTCAAACGCATCGGCCACAACCAGCGCGCGGCCGCCGGGTTTATCGCGGGGCCCACCTTGCAGACCACGGCCCTGGTCAACGAAGCCTTTCTCAAGTTGCAGGGCCGCATTCATGACGGGGTCGAGAACCGGCTGCATTTCAAGCGGCTGATGGCCAAGGTCATGCGACAGCTGATCGTTGACTATGCCCGTCGCCACGCAGCGGCCAAGCGTGGCGGCCCAGTGATCGATGAGCAGTGGTCCGAGCAGATGGGTGCGGTTGAAGAGGACTCGGACTTCACCTTGAGTCTGGAGGCCAGCCTGACTCGAATGGAATCCGAGCAGCCGCGCCGGGCCGAAGTCATGGTGGCCAATGTCTTTCTCGGTTGCTCCGCCATCGAAATTGCCGAGATGCTGGATCTGTCGGAGCGCACCGTGCGCCGGGAGCTGCAAAAGGGCAGGGCATGGCTGATGGTCGAACTGGCCGATGCGCGCTGAACAACGCCCGAGGCTGACCGCTGTTCGGCGGCGCATCCTCGATGATTTGATGGACCGCTTTCTCGATCTGGATAGCGCCGAGCGCGCCATCCAGCTCGATCAGTTCGGGCAGCGATATCCACGCCTGCATGTCTGGCTGGACCGGCTGCTGGCCGAGGCGGCCTCTCCTACCGAAACATTTGGCAATGCCGTGGCTCGAACCGCCGACCGGGCTTTGGGGCGTACCGAGGCTCAGCCGGTTCTGGAAGCGGGCGACAGGCTGGGCCCCTGGCGCATCGTTGCTCCGGCAGGCCAGGGTGGCATGGGGGTGGTTTACCGGGCCCAGCGCGCCGACGGTGCCTTCGATATGGATGTGGCGATCAAGTTGATTGCCTCGCGACTGTCGGGCATGGCTGATCGTCTGGTGCAGGAGCGCCAGTTGCTGGCCCGGCTGAATCACCCGGGTATTTCAAGGCTGATCGACGGTGGATTGACCGAGCAGGGGCAGGCTTACCTGGTGATGGAGTGGGTGCCGGGTGAGGATTTGTCCGAGCAGCAGCGGCCCCGTCTCGCCCCCATCGATACCTTCCTCCAGATCGCCGATGCGTTGACCCACGCCCACCAGCGCATGGTCGTCCACGGTGATATCAAGCCCGGGAATGTCCGGATCACGCCGGAAGGGCAGGCTCGTCTGCTGGACTTTGGCGTGGCCCGTCTGCTCGCAGACGAAGGGGACGAGCCGAATCTCTCGCTGCGCGCACTGACCCCGGCCTTCGCTGCACCCGAGTTGCTGGCTGGGCAGCCGGCGACCGCCCAGTCCGATGTCTGGGCCATGGGTGCCTTGCTCAACTGGCTATCGACCGGGACTCGACCGGCCGGCGATGGCTCAGCGCCAAAAAGTGATTCAATTGTTCACGATCGTGGTCGGGATCTGGCCGCGGTCGTTGCCACTGCTTGCGCTGCCGAGCCGGCGGATCGCTACGAGTCCGTGGCGGCGCTGGCAGCGGAACTGCGCTGTATTCGCGATCATCATCCGGTTCGCGCGCGGCCTGTCGGACCTTTGCGCCGCCTCGGGCTCTGGTCGCGGCGCAACCCGGTTGGAGCTGCGCTGGCGCTGCTGCTCACCGTGGGTGCAGCCGCCGGTGCCGGCGCGCTGGCCTGGCAGGCCGAAATTGTTCGCGCCGAGCGTGATTTGGCCCGGTTCGAGAACACCCGCTGGGAGACCATGCGCGATCAGTTGGTGACCCTGTTTCGAGTGGTGGCCGAAGAGGCTGACGATGCCGAGCTTGGTGCCCGGCAGCTACTGGATGGTTCGGTCGACCGGCTGGATGAATTGCTGGCCGGGGATGAGCGCGGTCGCGCCTACGTTGAAAGCATGCTTGGGTCACTCTACGTGGCGTTGCAGGATTACCAGAGTGCCGCCGGTGTGCTGCGCCGCTTTGTTGCCGCCGATGACGGCAGCACACCTTTGATGCTGCGCAGCGGCGCCTATGCCAACCTGGCCCTGGCCGAGGTCTATCTGGGTGACCCGGAAACGGCATTGGTGCTGATTGACCAGGCATTGGCGATGATCGCCGGGCAGCCTGGTGACTACCGTCGGCGAAGGTCAGAGCTCTATGTCACCCGCGGCAGTGCGCTGCGCGCCCTGGGGGACTGGTCGGCCTCGATCCAGTCGCTGGAGCGGGGTGTGGCCCTGGCTCTGGCCGTCAACAGCGAGCCGAATCGTCCGCTGGCCATGGCTTTGAACAATCTCGGCGTTACCTTGATCGGTGCCGGCCGCATCGACGACGCGCGACTGGCGCTCGAATCATCGTTGAGCAACTGGCGTGCCATGGGCCTTGGGGACTCCAGCGATGCGCTGACCGTCGTCAGCAACCTGGCCGCGATCTACCACCGGCAAGGCGATCTTGATCTTGCGGAGCAAGCCTATGCCCAGGCCATCGGTTTGCGCCGGCAGCGCTTTGGTGAATCGGCCGCGCTGGCTGCGGCGATGAACAACTACGGTCAGGTTTTGATCATTCGCCACCAACTGGACCAGGCCCGGATTCAGCTTGAGCAGGCCGCCGAGATGATGGCGCGATTCAATGGCCATGGCAGCCCGCACTACGCCTTGCTGCTGCGCTCCTTGAGCCTGCTGGCGCTGACCGAAGGCAAGCTTGATGAGGCCATTGATCATGCCGACCAGGCCGAAGCCATTCTGCTTGCCACGGTGGGCCCCGATCACCTGTTTTCCGCTATCGTCGGCAGCCAGCGTGCCGCAGCACTGGCCCAGCGAGAGCCGGCCGCATCGGTCAAACTGTTTCGTCAGTTGGTTGAGCAGTTGAGCGCGCTGGGTCTTTCCGCCGAAACGCACCTGGCTGCCGCGCTATGCGAAAAGGCCGTCATACAGATCGGACTTGATGATCTGCTTGCA
>SKQI01000278.1 GCA_007119095.1 Wenzhouxiangella sp.
GCATCGAAAGTTTCAACGTCCAACTCAATGTCCAGGTATTCCTCCAGCAGCGGTTGAAACTGGTCCTGCAGGCGCTCAGCATAGCTGGGGAGGCGGTTGAACAGGTCGACCGTTTCCCGGATCAAAACCGGCAGAATCAGCAGCAGCACACCGACCAGCAGGGTCAGCACGACCAGGAACACCAACGACACCGCCACCTCGCGGCGCATGTTCATGCGCTCCAGCCGGGTCACGATGGGATCGGCAATGTATGCGAGCAAGGCACTGAACAGAAACGGGGTAAGCACCGGCCCCAGCAGCCAGACCAACCAGCCGGTAACCAGCACGGCCAGCAAAATCCAGATCAGCTGCTGCCAGGACAGCTCCGGCAACAGCAATGGCTGTTGATTGTCGCCTGTGTCGGATTGCATGTCAGCCCCGCCCGGTGAAGTAAGCAGACTGCATGATAACCAAGACCATCCCGGTCATGGCCTGACCAATGGCACCGACCGCGATTCAATCCACCTGGACGCGGTCAAACCGGACCAGGTCTGCAGGCTCTGGACAAGGCACGTGCGACATTTCGAAGCCGACCAGCGAACTCGGCGCTTCCGGACTCCCGGCCCAGCGCCCGAAAGCGCCGATCTGGAAGCAATACAGGATCGGCTCCAGGCTGACCACCTCCAGCTCGACCGGATCACGCACGCCGGAGTGCCGGGCGAAGACCTGGCCGGCATCCAGCGGCAGATCGAATTCCGCATATTGCCCGGGGCGAAGGCTGGCGCGGCGCTGACCGTCAACGCCGAAATCCACCCGGCCGGCATAGATCGGCACGGTACTGCGATCGCGCAATCGGCCGAAGGCACGGCTGGGCGATCGAGTCTGCGGTTCCCGAAAGACCAGCACGCGCGCAGTTGGCAGATATTGGCTGACGGTAATCGGACCATCAACGCTGCGCAGCTCGGCGCGGATCGCCCCGCCGCCGCTGCGATGAGTCAACCGCTTGTTCGAACCCTGGCCCGGCGCCGGTTCTCCTCCGAAGTCGCTGCTGATTTGGCCGCTGTGCGACTCGGCACGCAGGTCGAGGCCGCTGTCGGCTGGCAAGGACAGCCGGGTCGCACCGCTATGGGTGCGGGCACGCAGGACAGCATCATCGAGCGGATTCAGGCGTGCGTCCAGTTGGCCTGAGAGGGTTTCAGCATCCAGGTCCAACAAGTCACTGACCGCCAGGTAGAGTGATCCGGACAAGGTCCTGACCCTTAGCCTTTCGCTCTGGCCGCTGGCATCAATGGCACCATCCAGACTGCTGAGACGGGTTTCCCTGCGGCCCAGACTCTTGAGCCGCATCGGTCCGCTCATGCTGTCGATCACCAGCCGTTGCGGCTGCGATTGATCGATATGCACCGCACCGCTTCCGGTCTGAATCTGCAGGCGCGGGCCAGCCATGTTGACCACCACCAGGCGTGCCTGGTCGCCCTGAATCTCCAGCTCGGCGGAACGCGGCAACTGAATGAATATCGGGTCATCGCTGGCCGTGCCCTCGAAGCGAAGCGTCCAGGCCTCCGCTGTTCCGCTGATCTCGGCGGGTGCGACAAGGTCATCGTCAGGTCCGGACACGCGCAGCTTGTCACCATCGGTGCCGGAAATCAGGAACAAGCCGTCTGTCACCTCCAGTAACAGTCGACCGTCGGCGGCCATGGGTCGCAACTCGGCAGCACTGACTGACCCGGGCACTGCCATGGCCAAAAGCGCACTCGACGCCAGCACAGCGAGGAGGAAACTGCGGATAAGAGCATGCTTCATATCTGTACCCCACTGGGTGCTTCCAACTCATCAATACGCAGCGCCAGCTCAATCAGCTTGGATTGCCGCAGGCGCGCCTCGGCCAGAAATTCCATCAACAGCAGGTTGTCCGGCTCGAGCGCGAGCGCCTCTTCCAGCGCCCGGATGGCAGCTTCGTTTTCGTCCCAGGCAGCGTTGAAAACGGCCTGGCGCTGCAGCGCGGGACGCCAGTCCTGGTCCATCGGTTCCATCACCGGCGACGCCTCATCGACCCACTGCGGCACTGGCCCCAAGCGCCATGGCCCGGCCTGATCAAGCAGCACCAGCAGGCCGACGACCAGGCCGCCCAGCGCGGCAGCCACCGCCAGCCACGGCCATGCGCGTCGGCGAGCGCCGCGCGCCGGCAGCTGGGCGGCAATGGTTTCCCACGACTCGGCGGGTGGGTCGCAGTGGCGGTCCAGCGCCGCGAGTCGCTGATCCAGTGTTTTGTCGTCGATCGTCATGACAAGGCATCCTTCAATAGTTGTCTGGCCCGATGCAACTGTCCCTTCGACGTGCCTTCATCGATTTTCATGGTCTGGGCAATCTCGGCATGGGTGAATCCTTCCAGGCAAAACAGCACTAACACCTGGCGCGCACGCTCGGGCAACACGGCAATGGCACGTTCCAGGTCCTGATCGGCGGCAGGCCAGGGTGGCGTCGGTGCCGCCTGAAGCTCCAGACCTTCACTAACCGTCACCAATTCCAGCTTGCGCCGATCGGACAAGGCCAGGTTGATCGCGAGCCGCTTCAACCAAGCGCCAAAGCGCCTTGGGTCATCGAGCTGGTCCAGGTAGTGCCAGGCCTTCAGGAAGCTCTCCTGCAGCCAGTCCTGGGCGCGCCCGACGTCACCGCCGCTCATCCGCCACAGCGTTGGCATCAGGCGTCCGGCATGGCTCTGGTAGAGCGCCTGGAAAGATTGCTGACAGCCTGCGCGTGCCGACTGAACCCAGTCGGCATCGCGCTGGCAGGCATCTATCCCAGGCAAGGCGGCATCCATGTCCAGTCAAGACGCTGGCGGCTTCGAAAAGGTTGGAATTTCTCCCATGACAACCATTGTATTCGCCGCTGCCCGTTCTTCCTTGCTTCCAACCTTTTGCTGGTCCGGCGCGTCCACCAATAGCAGGAGCAACCCGAAGAACCAAGGAAACCGAAAATGACGATCAGAACCAGCTTTGCTGGACTGGCATGGCTAGTGGCCTTGCTGATAGCGCCAGCGGCACCTGCCGATACGATGCACTATGCTCAGCATACGCCAGGCTTTTCAGCCTATCTGGAAGCCCGCGAACACTTGCAGGCCGGTCGCTATTTCCGCGCCCGGCACAGTTTCAAGCGGGCTGCCTACTGGGCTGACAAACTGGCCCAGCACAACCTGGGCGTGATGTATTACCACGGCCACGGCGTCGATCAAGATCCGGCGATGGCCTGGGCCTGGTTCGAGCTGGCATCGGAACGGCATTATCCCGATATGGTGACTACCGCCAGGGCCGTATTCCAACAGCTTGAGGAAACGGAGCAGGTCAGGGCCAGGGCGATTCTAAGCGAGAAGCTGTTGCCAAAATACGGCGATGCCGTGGCGGTTGAACGCACCCACCAGCAGATGCAGCAGGCGCTTCGGAGACCAAGGTCGGCGCGCGGGACGAAAAGTCGCTTTCAAAGAATCATTGACCGGTTCGGCCAGGTCCATCTGGCCAAGGACTACTACGACCCGAAGCGCTGGGATTTTCACCGTGTCATCGAACAGGAGATGATCATGTTTGATGCCCTGCCCAGAGGCCGGGTTGAACTGCGTGATCTGGTAGGCGTGGATCCAAAGCAACCGCAAAACGACGGCGAGTGATTGCTATCATTCCGCGATGCCAACAGCGCCCCAGACCAGCCTGACCGAAGCAGCCGCCGTCTGGTTCAAGGTTGCTGTCCTCAGCTTCGGCGGCCCGGCGGCACAAATTGGCGTCATGCAGCGCCTGATTGTCGAGGAGAAGGGCTGGCTGGACCAGGCGCGTTTCAACCACGCACTGAACTTCTGCATGCTGCTGCCGGGCCCCGAGGCCCAGCAGCTGGCAACCTACATCGGCTGGCTGATGCACGGTGTGCGCGGCGGGCTGCTGGCCGGCATTCTGTTCATCCTTCCCGGTGCTGTGATCATGCTGGGCCTGAGCCTGCTCTACGTCACCATCGGCCAGACCACGCTGGTCGATGGCCTGCTGTTTGGCCTCAAATGCGCGGTGCTGGCGATTGTCATCCAGGCCCTTCTGCGGATGGCAGGCAAGGTTGTCGACGGCGCATCGGGGCTGATCCTGGCCGGGGCGGCCTTTGTCGCCATGTTTCTGTTCGACCTGCCATTCCCAGTGGTGATTCTCGGTGCCGGTCTGGTTGGCTTGCTGGTTTATCGGGGCAGGCCGGCAGCCCCGGCTGCAAACCCGGGCCAGGGCAGCACC
>SKQI01000026.1 GCA_007119095.1 Wenzhouxiangella sp.
CCCAGCAGCAGTGCGAGGCCGCACAAGAGATTTCGGTACATCATCAGCTCGTCACTCTTTCCGGTACGGGTTTGGTCTTTTCAAAGCTGGTCCAGATCGGCATCAGGATGAAGAAGGCGAAGTAGATAAAGGTCCACAGCCTCAACTCGAAGGTGCTCGAATCCTGCGACAGCCCAAGCATGCCCAGTCGCACAAAGGCCACCACGAACAGACCAAGCGCCAGCTTTGACATCCAGCTACGGTAGCGAATCGAGCGCACCGGGCTGCGATCCAGCCATGGCACCAGGTACAGGATCATCGTGGCCGCACCCATCAGTACCACGCCCATCAGCTTGTCAGGGACCGCTTGCAGGATGGCGTAGAACGGGGTGAAGTACCAGACCGGCGGAATGTGATCAGGCGTCACCAGCGGATCGGCCTGTACGAAGTTATCAGGCTTCAGGAAATAGCCGCCAAACTCCGGCCAGAAAAAGATGATGAAAGCTGCGATCAACAAGAAGAACGCAGCGCCAAAAATGTCTTTGACGGTGTAGTACGGGTGGAACGGAATACCATCCAGCGGGCGACCCTTGTCGTCTTTTTTGGCCTTGATGTCAACGCCGTCCGGGTTGTTCGAGCCGACTTCATGCAACGCAGCCAGGTGCAAAACAACCAGGCCAAGCAGAACCAACGGCAATGCCACAACATGAAGGGCGAAGAAGCGATTGAGCGTAGCATCGGCAACGAAGTAGTCGCCTCGAATCCACTCCACCAGGGCCTCACCAACATATGGCACGGCACCGAACAGGGAGATGATTACCTGCGCTCCCCAGTAAGACATCTGGCCCCAGGGCAGCACATACCCCATAAAGGATTCAGCCATCAATACCAGGTAAATCGTTACACCGAGGATCCAGACCAGCTCGCGCGGCTTTTGGTAGGAGCCGTACATCAGCGCCCGGAACATATGCAGATAGACGACAACAAAAAACAGCGAGGCGCCGGTTGAGTGCATGTAGCGAATCAGCCAGCCCCACTCGACATCACGCATGATGAACTCGACCGAAGCGAAGGCCAGTTCGGCATCGGGCTTGTAATGCATGGTCAGGAAGATGCCGGTCAGCAACTGATTGACCAGCACGAGCAACGACAGAGAACCAAAGAAGTACCAGAGATTGAAATTCTTCGGTGCGTAGTACTCGCTCAAATGCTGCTTGTAGAACTCGCCTACTGATGCACGTTCGTTGACCCAGTTGTTGACGGTATCAATACCCTTGGCGAGGGCGCTTGCAGGCTTTGCCATGATCAGGATACTCCTTCAGGGTCTACGCCGATAATGACGTTGTCATCGTCAACGAAAGAATGCGGCGGCACAAGCAGGTTACGAACAGCCGGAACGCCGCTGAACACGCGACCGGCCAAATCGAAGGTTGAGCGATGGCAGGGACAGAAAAAACCACCACGCCAGTCCGCGTCAAAGGGTTGCGGGCCGATCTCGGGGATGACCTGGGGAACGCAGCCGAGGTGGGTACAGTGCACGTTGAGGACAAGGATTTCCGGCCGAATCGAACGGTGCAAATTGCGCGCGTACTCCGGCTGCTGGTCCGCCACTGACGATTCCGGGTCACGCAGACGGGCATTCAGGTCCGGCAACTGCTCGAGCATACGCTCTGTGCGACGCATGATGCCAATGGTCTGACCGCGCCATTGCACTCGGGCCAGCTGCCCAGGCTCCAGACTGCCAATGTAGACTTCGACCGGGGCGCCGATGATGCGAGCCCGCGCACTGGGGCGCAATGAAGCAAGAAACGGCCATGCAGCTGCCGCAACCCCGAAGGCACCAACCACACTGGTAGTGCCCAGCAGGAGTCGCCGTCGCGACAAGTCTGGTGCGGATTGTTCAGAATCTAATGATTCGGTTTCGGACATGAATTACTCCCGATCTCACGGTCTGTGGCCAGCCAAGGCGTCAGGGACGCGCTGTCTCGCCGGTGAAGAGAAAATTGAATCCAGACGGGCTGCCGGGCAGGCACTTCCGTTGCCACCTCGGCGTACAGACGCGTCCGACAGGCTATCAAACCGCTATTTTAGCGAAAAATTAAACACTGACACAATTATACTGCCTGAAATGTAGAGGGTTTGCAGACCTGACCAACCTGATTGGTCACCTGACAGCTTCAACCAGCGCCAGTATTCAGTTCGGCCAAATCCATTTCCACCAGGTGGACTCCCCCGTTTTGAGCAAGATCGCCAAGTTTACATTCCAGTCCATCGTACTCGGCCTTGCCGTTGCATTTGTCATGGTGTTTCTGCGCCCGGACCTTCTGCCCGCACTGCGCACTGATAATCAGGCTGCAGCTCCGACATCATACGCGGATGCGGTCAATCTGGCAGCCCCATCGGTCGTCAGCATTTACACCCGAACCCTGGTCGCCCAACCACTCTCCAGCGACGTTTTCGACCCCTTGCTGCGGGCCTTGTACGGTGACCGTATGGTCACACGACCGCGGCGCGGTCTGGGCTCGGGCGTGATCGTCTCGGCCGACGGGCTTATCCTGACGGCCCTGCATGTCATCGCCAATGTCGACAATATCGCGGTGGCGCTATGGGACGGTCGCGTGTTCGAGGCTCGCGTCGTCGGCGCCGACCCCGGCACAGACCTGGCGGTCCTGCGCATTGAGGTCGAGGACCCTCTGCCGGCGGCAAATTTTGCCGCCAGCAGCCAAATGCGCACCGGCGATGTCGTACTCGCGATCGGCAACGCATTCGGGCTCAGCCATACCGTCACCATGGGCATTGTCAGCGCAACTGGACGCGGCCAGCTCAACCTGACTGCCCTGGAAGATTTCATCCAGACCGATGCGGCAATCAATTCCGGCAATAGCGGTGGTGCCCTCATCAATCCAGCCGGCGAAGTCGTCGGTATCAACAGTGCCTCACTCAGTCAGAGCATGGGTGCCCAGGGAATCAGCTTTGCCATTCCAGCCGCACTGGCACGAAACATCATGGACCAGATTCTCGAGCATGGAGAAGTCCCGAGAGGCTGGATGGGCCTTGACCTGGCCGACCTGACTTTTTCCATGCAGTTCGACGGCACGCCGATCACCGGCGCCCGGGTCGCTCGAGTCGATCAAGGCGGCCCGGCATGGCGCGCGGGACTGCGAACCGGTGACATCCTGATTGGCGCCGACGGCAACAGCGTCAACAATGCCCGTGAGCTCACGCTTTACATCGCCCAGCAGAAGCCTGGCAAGGCTGTCGAGTTAAACGTGCTGCGCGGCAACCAGCTCTTCGACACCAGCGTCACCCTGATTCAGCAGCCACCTCCCGGACGCTGATCAAGCCCTGGGCAGGGTCACGCCACGCTGGCCCATGTACTTCCCGGCCCGGTCGGCATAGGAGGTTTCGCAGGCCTCGTCGGATTCCAGGAACAGAAACTGAGCCACGCCCTCATTCGCGTAAATGCGTGCCGGCAGCGGCGTGGTGTTGGAAAACTCCAGGGTGACATGCCCCTCCCATTCCGGTTCCAGCGGGGTCACGTTGACAATGATGCCGCAGCGAGCGTAGGTGGACTTGCCCAAGCAAATGGTCAGGACATTGCGCGGAATCCGAAAATACTCGACGGTGCGGGCCAGGGCAAAGGAGTTCGGCGGAATAATGCAGGTATCGCCCTTGAAATCGACGAAGCTGTTTTCGTCAAAATTCTTGGGGTCAACGACAGCTGAATTGATATTGGTGAATATCTTGAATTCATCCGCACAACGGCCGTCGTAGCCGTAGCTTGAAGTGCCGTAGGACACCAGCTTGCGGCCGTCTTCGGCGGCCCGGACCTGACCCGGCTCGAAGGGCTCGATCATGCCTTGACGCAATGCCATGTCGCGAATCCAGCGGTCTGATTTGATGCTCACCTGGGGGTTCCTTGGTGGGGAGGGGGAAGATTACCGCAGATTGGAAGCCAGGGAGTGGTCGGTGGTCGGTGGTCGGAGGGGGAGACGGAAAGCTGGGAGCGGCACCAGAAACCTTCTCCCAACTTTCGCAGCGGGTGGCATTTGCCAGAATGCGGCCTTCAGCGGGTGCGGACGTTCCTCTGAGCCTGCTCCAAGCCATCACCCCGCAACCATGCCAGGGCGAAGGCACCGATCCAGCCCCGCCTGGGAACGAATCGTGCCGGCACCAAGGCCCCCACGCCTGCATCCCTCTTAAAACCCGCACACCCGCTGAAGGCTGCAGGCTGGCGGATACCACCCGATGCATCTC
>SKQI01000157.1 GCA_007119095.1 Wenzhouxiangella sp.
AGGTGCCCGCCGGGACCGGCAGGTAACCGGTCGAGTCACCGTACTCAACACCCGACAGCACCACATCACCGTTCAGGGCAATGTCCACCGCCGTGCCAACAGCATCCACAGGCGCCAGGTGAGCCACCTGCAAATACGCGGAGATGGCCTCATCGACTTGCAAACTGACCGGCACCGGAACCATCTCAGCGGCGGGATCGTTGGTGCTGATGCATAGCCAGGCCTCGTAGTCACCCTGGGCCAGGTCGCGGGCGTCAACCATGACTGTTACTGCCTCGACATCGCCCTCGGACACTGAACCGGTAGCTGGCGACACCGATAGCCAGGGCACCGCCATATTTTCGCCATCGCATATGAGCGCGGAGAATTCAAAGTCCGTAACGCCGAGCACGCCGGCGCCGAACAACCCGTCATCCGTTTCCACCCTAAAGGCAAAGACATCACCCGCGCTGACATCGACCGTGGTGGTTTCGGCGAAAAACGGAACCTGGCTATTGTTGAAGGCCAGCACGGTGTAATCGCCATTGACTACGTAGCCACCGGAGTCGAATTCACCGGTGTCAGTCGATTGGAAACCCCAGGCGAAGGTGATCGTGCCATCCATCGGGATTTCGATCTGAAAGTCAGTGTTGCCACCAACACCTTCGTCACCTCCGATTACAAACACTTCAATTGGTGACCCGGGTTGAACATCCACGGAGCCACCCGTGCTTGCCGGGCTGTTCTGCAAGGTCCAGTTGTCGGGGTGGAAACTTCCGACAAATCCGCGGCCATTGTCGCGAAGATTTGCGATGAGGTCAGTTTCAACAGCAAAAGTCAGGTTGCCTGTACCGATATTGCCAATTTGAAAGTCTTGCTCTGCGCTGCCGCCTTCTTCAGCAGTCATGAAAATTTCGCTGGCCGAAAATTCGGCAATCGGCTCCAGACGGGTCGTGAAGCGGAAGGTATCGCTCCACACGCCCTGACCACAGAAGTTCGCTGCTCGAACACGCCAGAAGTATTCCGTGCCTATGTCGAAGTCGGTGGATGGAACAAAACTCTCATTCTCGATCAACTCGTCGACCACCAGGCCGCCGAACCCGGCATCGGTAGCAATCTGGATTTGGTAGACATCCGTATTCGAGCGTTCGCCCCATGCAAACTGGGGAGTCAGAGAAATATCCGATGCGCTATCACTGGGCGTTTGCAACTGCACCTGATCCGGCACATTTTCCGTAACCAAAAGGGAGAGCGGCTGTGTTTTTTCCCCCGTGCTCGATTCAGCAATCAGATCAAACTGGTAGTTTGCCGAGCCGGAACCGCCGGTGTCACCGATCGACAATGTCACTGATGCTGGCGGAATAACGGTGGCGCTGGAAAACACCGCGCTGAGGGAAGGATCGAGATCACTCACTGCGAGGGACACCGGGTCATCGAAATCCATGATTGAGCCGATATCGATATCGAATTCGCCATCATCAGGTGCGCAGATCATCTGCGTCGCCGGAGATGCAGACAAGGTGAAGTCGGGAGACCGTTGGCAGTTCTGGCAAACCAGGGCGAAATGCTGGGCAGCATTCGAGCCAGGGTCGTTCACCAGCACGCTGCCGGCAATCTGATGAGCTCGAACCGTGATATCTGCGCCGCCACCGGGTTGTTCCACGAACACGTTTTCCAGATTGTTCAACCGATCTGGAGAGCCCCCGGTCGATGACCAGCCGCCGCTGAAAACGTTTCCGAGGTAGACATTACCTCCAGTACTGACTTGCAAATCAAGGTCATTGACCAGGGCGGGATTGGCACCAACCGCCCCCGGCGCATCGCTCCATACCAGGCTGACGCGAAGCGGCTGACTGGGGTCCACCACACCCACGTTGACAACCCATTCCTCTCCGCTTTCTTCGAACAGAATCTCCTGGTCCCAGAATTCAAACAGTGTTTCTGATTCCGCGTCCAGCAACGGGACCAGATTGGTGCGGCCCCAACCCATATTGTTGTTGGGAACCGCCGTCCCGCCATCAATATCATTGCGCGCTGTGTTAACCAGCAGCGCCTTGGCCAGGGCCGGACTAAAGTCCTCACCAGCATTGTTCTGGCGCCACCAATCTGCCATCAAGGCCACCGCGCCGGATACATGAGGGGCAGCCATGGATGTTCCCGAACAAAATGAATACAAGCTGCTGGTGCCACCAATCACTTGCGTACAGCTACTGGCATTAGGTTTGGTCGCAGAACTGACTTGTTGCCCAGGCGCTCCCACTGTTGGCATCGTACGCCCATCCACCGCCGGACCGCGACTGGAAAAACCAGCGATATTGTCGATACTACCCGCACGATAGGTCTGGGTGGCAGCCGTCACCACGACATTTTTCGCTTCCTTGGGTGCGGTCAGCGTCTGGGCACCCGGCCCGGAGTTCCCGGCAGAAAACACGATAATGAATGGCTCATAGTCGTCGGACTCGAAATTGCCATCCAGGACCATGATGTCGTGGGTGCGCTCGCTGTTCTGGTAACCATGCGCAGTGCCCTCGCCACTGGTCCAGCTGTTGTTGGCGCCAATGGCACCCCCGGCCAACGCATCCCGGGATAGCACAGGCCATCCACCTGCCGGTGGCCACGAATTCTGAGTACCGCAGATCGGATTCTGGGCAAAAAGCTGCACATTGGGCGCAACACCCAAGCCATATAAATGACCTAGGCCATCAACAAAACCACCGGCGCCGGCGCCTCCAACAATACCCGCCACGTGGGTACCATGACCACCACCAGAAGAACGCTCGGCACCCGGATTGGGGACATTGGTGCATCCAGGATAACTGAAGCCACCGACAATACGACCAGCGAAGTCAGGGTGCTGGTAATAGACTCCGGAATCTGAAATCGCCCAGATGACGCCGGATCCATCAACGCCACTGTCAATCAGCCAGTCTTCGTATCCAGGAATGGGCAGATTGTCCCCGTCGATGTTGCCGGCCAGCGTTTGCGAACCGCTTTCGTCTTCCAGCTCAGGTTCAGGGCTCATGTAATTGACCGAAACAACCTGAGGCACGGTTGCCAATGCAGCGACCCGGCCCGCTTCCATTACCACTTTTGCATCCCAAAGCCGACGATCAGGCTGGGCCGGCCAAGCATCCAGAACAGTCGCACCGTGACTTTGCAACTGTGCAAGCACCGCCTGCGGATTGCCGTCGTTATAAAAGTGGACATTCAGGTTTTCGATCTGCCCCCGGAATTCACCCAGGCGCGGATGAAGACGAAACTCCGAACTGAAGTCCCCAGCCCAGCGAACACTTTCGGCTGACCTGAGAACGGCAAGCTGATCGGGTCGCCCCCATACGAGATAGGCATGGTGCGGATAGTACTGAATGATCTCCAGGCCCGCGTCATCCAGCAAAGCGTGGTCTGCCCGTGCGATTGGACCACGAAACTGAATCAGGCCCAGGCCCGCGCCATCCGTGCGCCGCGGCGCCTTGGCAAGCTCCATACGAAGACCCAAGGGATTGAAGCGGTACTCGTGAACCTGAATCTGATCACGATCGTCAACGGCAGTGAATTCGATGCCGGCACGTTGCAGCGACAAAGCAAGGCGCTCATCGCCGGTCAACCATACATAGCTGCCGTAGTCACGCTGCCAATGAACATGATCAGACACCGACTCGGACAGCATCTGACCGGAAGGAATGAGAAAGGCGCTATTGCCGCCTATCGCCGAACAGGCGACTAGCAGCAAGAACAAGGAAGAAAGCTTGCAAAGATTGATTGTTTTCATTGTCTCTTTTGGCCTGGCAGGCCGAAAAAATTAGGCGTAAGCGACTGCTGAACCCCCAAACCTTCTCCATCAGCTTCGCAACTAAAGGTTCCTGTCGCATGGACTCTCAGAGAAAAGGCCGCCCGGTGGGCGGCCTTTTTTTCCTTCCAGCTTGCAGATCGAGCGGGAACCGAGGGGCTCAGTTCCCAGCCTCGAAGCGGTCGGAGAAGATGTCGTCCGGCAGCAGGAAGCCTTCGCCATCCAGCGTCACCGTCTCGGTGCTGCCACCGATAGTCGCCACCGTCACCACGCCGAACGAGGCCTGGGCCGCGGTCGGGGTGAATGTGACTTCCACCGTGCACGACTCAGCCGGGGCCAGCTCCGTGCCCACCGCGCAATCACCACCGGTGATCGCGAACTGGGCCGCGCCACTCAGGGTGAGTGCACTCAGGGTCAGGCTGGCCGCGTTGCTCGGGGCCACGTTGCTGATCTCGAAGCTCAAGGTCTC
>SKQI01000152.1 GCA_007119095.1 Wenzhouxiangella sp.
ACTCGGACACTGCCTGCAGCAGACTATCGCGCCAGTGCACGTAAAACTTCGGATCAACGGGGGCCCTGCCCTTGCGGCTGTGAACCATTGCCATTTCATCCATGGAGCGCTGGACAATGGCAGAACCGCCGGCAAAAGTCAGCGCGATGCTGATGCCGCGACGCAGTGCCTTGTTTTGCTGTGACCAGTTCGTGCCTTCGAACATCTTGGCAACGCGCGGGTCTTTTTCCAGCAGCAACTCGTAAAAACGCGTGATGAAACCTTTTTGCTTCAAGCACCGTCCGTAGCTGCCCTGCACTTCTTCGTTGGTTGCTGCCATATCACTGGATGCTGGAGATCATTGTGACCGGGATTATAACCGGGACACGGGCCCGGCTGGCCGGCAGTCAGGGCCTGAGAATGCGCAACCACCACCAGAAGTTGACCAGCCCCATCAGCGAAGCGGCCACGTAGGTAAAGGCGGCCGCGGTGAGGATACGCCGGGCATGCGGCTGGTCCCCGGGTTTCAGGTAACCACCTTTCTCGAGCAATGGCAGCGCACGTCTGAAACTGGCATCAAGCTCGGTGGGCAGGGTCATCAGGTGAACGATAATTCCTGATGCCAGGGTGGCCACACCAACAAGCAGCAAGATCAGCCCGGCCCGTGGCAGGCGCAGGGCCAGGATCGCAACCGGCATCAGGGCGATGAGAATCACCCCCAGGCGCTGCAGACGGGCCAAAGACTTGACCAGTCGGGTACGCCACATCAACGGCTTGTAGCCGTCGGCATGCTGAATGGCATGACCGACTTCGTGCGCGGCGACAGTAATGGCAGCCAGCGAACGCTGATCGTAATGTTCCGGCGACAGTCGAACCATGCGACTTTCAGGGTCGTAATGATCAGCGCCGGGGTCGCTGCGCTCCACGCCCACGCTTTCCAGCCCCAACCTGTCGAGCAGGTGCCTGGCCAGCTGCCCACCCGTGCCCTGGTAACGATCCGCCGGCTGCTGATATCGATTCAGCACCCGCTTGACCCACCACTGGGGCAGGAAGATCGCGGCGGCAAGCACAATCAGGAAGATGACAATCATGGGGGAATTTTACGCCGTAAGGGTCAACGTTATCTGCTGCTTGTCAGCTGCAAAGGCCAGGCAGACACGCAAAACCTTGCGCTGCGGTGGTATCCTTCGACCAGCCTGAAGGCAAACGGGGGTCGAGCACTATCTACAACCCGGTCACCAGAGGATACCCCGTTGAACATGCACCCCCGATTCTCCCTGTGTTTGCTGGCAAGCCTGTGGTTGACCCTGGCTGCTTCCGTGGCGGCCGAGCCATCTGGCTGTGCCGACTTGAACGGCATTGCGGAAACACCGTCAGTCGATTTCACCACCCAGATCCAGCCGCTCTTGAATGGCTGCGTGATGTGCCATGGAGTCACCCCAGCCGCCGGACTGGACCTCAGGGCCGAGCACGCCTACGCCAATCTGGTTGGCGAAAACGCAACCAGCATTCCATCACGCAAGCGAGTCGAGCCCTTCAACGCGAAGGAAAGCCTGCTGAAACTGGTCACCAACTGTGAGCAGCCCCCAGCCCCCCTGTTTCCAATGCCGCCGGAGCTTCCGGAAAGCGACCGTGCACTGATTCGCGACTGGATCAACCAGGGCGCCTGGGCCGAGCCCACCACGCCAGGAATTCCCGCCGGCACTGCTCTGGTACCGGTCTTCCCGCCTGGTACGTTCGCTGGCGCGCTGGGCCTGGCCGACGCCGGTGATGGTTCCGGCCGGCTGTTCATCGTTCTTCAGGGCGGCCAGGTCACGGCGGTCGATCCAGACGGAACCACATCAGATTTCATTGATCTCTCCGGTCGGCTCAGCACAGGCGGCGAGCGCGGACTGCTGGGGCTCGCCTTTCACCCGGACTTCGCCAGCAACGGCCGTTTTTTCGTCAACTACACGGCTGGCAACAATCACCCGTCCGGGGCCAGCCGGGGAGATACGGTGATCTCGGAATTCAGCATCGACGGCAGCGGCAATGGCGATCCCGGCAGCGAGCGCGTGCTGATGACTGTTGTTCAGGACTTCGCCAACCACAATGGCGGCAATATCAAATTTGGCCCGGACAATTATCTCTACATCGGTATGGGCGACGGCGGCAGCGGCGGCGACCCTTGCGACCGCGCCCAGACCCTTGATCCTGACGATATCGTCGTCGGTGGCAGCTGCAGAAACCATCCAAGCGCAGCGTTGCTTGGAAAAATGCTTCGAATCGATGTCAATGCAACCACGCCGGAGGGCACCAACAACCTTTGCGGCGGCAACCCCGATGGCTCGGCTGAGTATGCCATTCCCGCCGACAACCCCTGGGCGGACGATGCTGGCATTTGTGCCGAAACCTGGTCATACGGCCTGCGCAACCCCTGGCGCTGGAGTTTTGATCGCATCAGCGGTGACATGTGGATCGCGGATGTCGGCCAGGCCCGCTGGGAAGAGATCAATCTGGAGCCAGCCAATCACCCCGGCGGCGCTGACTACGGCTGGAAGCTTTGCGAGGGCAGCTATACCTACCCGCCGGTGACGCCAGCGCAGCAATGTGCCCACGAGCATCATTTCCCGGTACTTGAGTACGCCAATACCGGCTTTTCAGGCGATTGTTCGGTCACCGGCGGCTATCGCTACCGGGGTCCGTTGCAAGAACTCGAGGGCATCTACATTTACGGTGACTACTGCTCGGGCAAGGTCTGGTTCGGATTCCAGGTCGGACCGAATACCTTCGAAGCACTGGAATTCGGTCATGACCTGAGCATCGATGACCTGCGATCCTTCGGTGAAGATGAACACGGGCATGTGTACCTGATCAGCAACGGCGGCGTCTGGCGCTTTTCGGTGGACCAGGTATTCATGGACCGATTCGAGGAGTGAGCAGCCTCTTCGGGCCGACGAAGCTGGCGGAATCGAAGCCGATCAGTCCGGGAAACGCGGCCAGGGCACGGCGGCTCGGGCCAGGTCCATGGCGGGCGGCTGGTCTGGAGCGGTTGCAGCGGCGCGCAGGCGCAGCCACTGGGTGCGGATTTCATGGTCCATCAGATGATCATCGCGCAGCAGCCCGCTGATGCTGCTGTCCTGGCCCAGTCCCGTTTCGATCACGATGTCGACAAACGGCGCACCCGGCGCCACGCCCTCGCGCGGCTCGAATCCGCGCCACATCACCCTGTCATTGCGAGACGCTGCCTGGCTTGCTGCCAGCAGCAGGTCAAGCACAGCGGCGGGAGACGGCACCTGCTCTTTGTTAATGGCGTAGTCGGCCTGGAAATCCAGCGACGGCGTTTCTCCAGGCTGCCAGTCGAGTTCTGTTGCCGTTGCCGATGATTGCGCGGCGGTGCAGGGCACGCCCAGGCAATCCATGGTCTCAGCAAACGCTTCCGGAATGTCGGCTCGGGCGGCGTCTGCCGTCATCGCCACAGTGCCCATCACCGGGCGCATGGCAAAGCGCCAGGAAACATGCGCCACTTCGATCCCATCTGGAACCCTCACCGCGGCCTTGCCATGTGCCCTGACAAGCGCCTGGTATCGGGCCGGGGCCAGGTTGAACCGATCGACCTGAACGAGGCTGACAGTCAAAGGAGCAGCTTTCGGGGGGGTGGAAACCTGGATCAGACCATAACGGATCCGGAAGCGGGCCGAGGCGACCGACTTTTCTGCCGCCTCCAGTGTGAGCAGGGCGCGGGTTGGCGGTGAAAGCTGGGCGCCGGGCAGAAAAATCGAGTCAGGGTCGCCATGCAGAATGCGGGACAAGCTTTGCTCGATACGCTCAAGTGGCTGCACCTGATACGGATCGACCGTGACAAACCAGTCGGCCGCGGCCTGCAGATCGTCAATGTCGCCGATCTGTCGAGCCTGGCCAGACCAAGCCGCCCACAGGCCGATCAGCAGCACGAGGAGATTCAGGGTCTTCATTGTCAGGATACTTGGGGCACCTCTGAGCAATTATGCACGGGCGCGACGGGCCTTTGCGGGAGTCTCCGGCTCGGCTTGGGCGAGCGTGGTTTGGTCATTCCAAATTAGCGAGCTCAAACGAGGCGGAGGCCCCGCAAAGGCCCGTCCCGTAAGGGTTTCGCCGGAAAAGCCGCATCTCGCGCGTTGCGCCCCTCGGCCGTAGCTACGGCTACTGTCGCTCGGGTCGCACCACACGATCTGCGGCTTTTCCGACTGAAACGCGCTCCGTGCAT
>SKQI01000207.1 GCA_007119095.1 Wenzhouxiangella sp.
GATGTTGTTGCCATGCTGGACGAAGATGTAGTGTCCATTGACGTTGTTGTAGGCCGAGCGTATCACCCGGCCATCGCCAGCGGCCCAGACCGGCGTGCCTGTGGCCGCACCGTAGTCAGTACCGTTATGCGGGCGGACCTGGCGCGTGATCGGATGAAAACGGCGCGGATTGAAGTTGGACGTGACCCGGGTGAAGTTAAGCGGTGCCCGCAGGAAAGCCTTGCGCATGGGGCGTCCGTCAGGGGCAAAGTAATCGGGCCCGTTGCCGGCATCGAAGCGAATCGCCTCAAACGTTTCGCCCTGGTTGGTAAAGCGAGCGGCCAGGATCGGCCCATCGCGCAGGTACTTGCCCTCGCGCCAGACTTCTTCATAGACCAGGGCGAAGCGATCGCCAGCCCGGATGTCCAGGGCAAAATCAATGTCCCAGCCGAAAATATTGGCCAGTCGCATGGTCATGTTGTCCGACATGCCTGCGGCCTTGGCGGCGTTGAACAGCGAGCTGGAGATGACGCCGGTCGCTTCAACCACGCGCCGATCCAGTGCACGCGGCTCAATTCGACTGGTCAATCCATCGGGCCGCTGCTCGACAAACAGCCAGTTTTCCTCATCAAGCTCGGCTCGCAGGGCGCGGAAGCCTGCTTCGGCATCGATGTCGAAGGCAAACTGATCGCCGGGCCGAATGCGGGCCAAGCCCCGTGTGTCATCATCAAGATTGACCACGCGATGCAGCAGGCCCGGCCCCAGCCCGACCTGGCGGAAGATACGTTCCATGGTCTGCCCGGGCTGAACTTCGACCAGCGTCCATTCCGGTTCGGTCGGTGCCGCAGTGGCCTGCAGTTTCTTATCGCTTTCCAATTCTGATGGCTCAAGCCCAGCGCTGGGCTCCGCCGTGACCTCGCCTGCATCGTGTGCCGCCAAAGAAAGTGGGATCACGGTGGTTTCTGATGGCTGTGGATTACGCTCGGTTGGCAGCCAGCCCAGCGCCACGCCGAAAACAAGCAAAACGACAGCCGCAGCACTCCAGCCGGGCCGCGCGCGAATGCCATCACGGACGCGCTCAAGCATCGGAGACATGGCCGACAGCACGGTTCGGGCCAGGTCCAGCGGGGAGCGGCGCGCCTGACGCGGACGAGGCGTGGCCATCCGTTGTTTGCTCATGGGGTGAGGTTTCGCGGCTAAAAACCCGGTAACATTAACGATTTCCGGGCCCACAAGTCAACAGGGGCAGAGTGGCTGCTTGGCCAACGGGGCACTGTCAAGGGGCTCTCCAGCCTTGCCTGGCAGCATTTGCCGGGATTCGTTTCCAACCAATTGAAAAGACAGCAGGATAGTTTGTGAGCAGCATTGATGAATTGACCCGAGGTGCGGCCGAGGTAATTCAGGTCGAAGAATTGACCCAGCGCCTGGCTGGTCAGCAGCCGCTCAGAGTCAAGGTCGGCTTTGACCCGACGGCTCCGGATTTGCATCTGGGTCATACCGTGATCATCAATGCCATGCGCCGTTTTCAGGATGCAGGGCACGTAGCCATCTTCCTGATCGGGGACTTCACCGGCATGATTGGTGATCCAACTGGCAAGAACGTTACCCGCAAACCCCTGTCGGATGCAGACATTCGAGCGAATGCGAAAACCTACGCCGACCAGGTCTTCAAGATCCTTGATCGATCGGCTACCGAGGTTCGGTTCAATTCCGAATGGTTTGGCAAAATGTCTGCTGCCGACATGATTCGCCTGGCATCAAATCACACTGTGGCCCGGATGCTCGAACGCGATGACTTCGACAAGCGCTACACCACAGGCCAGCCGATTGCCATCCACGAGTTTCTCTATCCGCTGGTCCAGGGCCATGATTCGGTGGCGCTGGCCGCCGACATCGAGATGGGCGGCACCGATCAGAAGTTCAATCTGCTGGTCGGTCGGCAGCTTCAGGCTCAGGCGGGCCAGCAACCGCAAGTCATCATCACCTGGCCCTTGCTGGAGGGGACGGATGGTGTTCAGAAAATGTCGAAATCGCTCGGCAATTACATTGGCATTACCGACCCGGCTGACGAAATGTTCGGCAAGCTGATGAGCATCTCCGACGAGTTGATGTGGCGCTACTTCGAGTTGTTGAGCTTTCGCCCCACCTCCGATATCGAACAGCTACAGAAAGCGGTTGCCGAGGGACGCAATCCGCGAGACGTCAAGTTCGAGCTTGGCATCGAGATCGTTGATCGTTTCCATGGTGCAGGGGCAGGTGCCAGTGCCCGCGACGCATTCATCGCCCGGTTCCGCCAGGGCGAAATGCCTGATGAGATCCCTGAAAAAACGCTCCCGGTCGGGGCTGAAGGCTTGGGCATTGCCGCTGCGTTGACGGCATGCGGCTTGACTGCCTCCAATTCGGAGGCTTTTCGAATGATCAAGTCGGGCGCGGTCAAGATCGACGGCGAGCGCGTAGATGATCGGGCGAAGATATTAGGGCCGGGCTTCAAGGGCGTACTTCAGGTTGGTAAGCGCAAGTTCGCGCGTCTTGCCCTTATCGCGCACTGATCGATCTTGCCGTTATTCAGGGGACGGCTGTTGGCGCCGGCATCACTGAAACGGCTTCAGATCGGTCCGGGCACGCCTTCGAAGCGGGTCTGGAAGATGCGGTCTACCGGCATTTCGAATGCGCCCAGGTCAAATGGCCCGTACAGCGGGCTACCACTGAGAATGCCGGGCGTGGTCCAGACGCCTCGAAGCCGACCGCTGATATCAAATTCGGGCGGCGGGCCGAAGCCATAGGTCTGGGTGTTGCAGTAGTCGATCGCCGGTGAGCCCTTGGCCAGGCGGAAGTCGTCCGGACCCAGGAATCCGGGACTGGTCGAAAGCAGATTGCGTGAATGCGACCCGTTGGCCTCGAGCTGCGATAGCGTCTCGTCGCTCCACAGGGTGCAATCGGTATCGATGGTTGGCTCCTCTTGCGAGTTGTCGCGGCCCAGCGCCAGCCCAGGTGGCTCCTGCAGGATACTTCCGCGAACGAAGAGCGCAGGATTCAGGCCAACGAACAGGAACGGCTCGGTGTTCAGGCTGTGGAAGGCGACCGTACTGTAGATCAGATTGACCCGTCCACCGGTGCTGATGTGGATCAGGCGAGTTGGCCGGGCAGGGTTGGGGTGGTCATCGAACTTCTCAGCGCGGGCAAGAACCGAATTGAGCACATCCACCTGGGCATGGAGAAAGGCAATGATGCTGCCGCTTCCCGAGATGGAGGTGTGATAGTTGTAATCGGCCCAGGTCTGATCAATCCTGGCCGAAGAATTCGACCCCCGTGCGTAAACGATGGCACCGCTGTCGCCGGCCCGATTGTTCCGGATCAGGGAGCACTTCTGGCGGTGGTGGCACTCGACGCCGCCGATGGTTCTGGCCCACCTGATCTCACCGCCGCCGGTGACCCGTGCCGCGCCGCCGTCGGCAAAACCACCCAGCTCTGCGCGATTGTCCTTCGTCCAGGTCGCGTGCAGATTGACGACCGCACCGGAAACGCTGGTCACGCCACCGCCGCCGCCCTGGCCCGACGAGCGGGCGACGTTTCCGCTAATGACCAGCGGTCGGTCACTGAGATTGGCAAACAGATGCTGGCCGAATAAACCTGCCTCGGCATTGTTGACCGCGTACAGCCCGCCACCGATTCCGTAGGCGACGTTGTCGGCCAGACGCGCTTCACCGAAAACCGGGCCCTGGGCAAACCAGCCCATGGTGCAGCCATCCAGATAAATGCCACCACCGCGACCGTTGGAGCCCCCGTCGATGCCGGCCGAGTTGCTGAGTACCGAGCCGCCGGCCTTGAAGATCGAGAAGCCTTCGCCGTTGCAGTACAGTCCGCCGCCGTAGGGATTATCGCCGGTAACGTCGTTGTGGCGTATCGTCGTATCGATCATGGTCAGCGAGCCGCCCAGCGCGCTGCCCGATTGCAGCAGCGCGATCCCGCCGCCGCGCAGCCCCTCATTTTGGCGGATAACTACCGAGTCCAGCTCGAGATGGGCGAAGGCCGCCCCGATGGGCAGTACGGTGATGCCACCGCCAGGCGTGATGGACACGCCGGCGCCGCGCCGGATGTGCAGGTGGCTGAGTCTCAGCGTACGCTCGTTCGTGCCGCCGCCGGTGCCTGGCGTGAAGGTGATGGTGCTGGCATTGTTGCCGGACGGGTTGCGGATGGTCGAGGTGTCGTCTGGCGTGGTCGTGGTGCAGTTGGCATGACCGCCGATGATCTCGATGTTCTTCGAGCCGATATTGATCGCCTCGGTGTAAATGGCAGTGCGCAGCCTGATTACGGTGATCGTGGATGCGCTGTTGCTGGCAGCATCGATGGCATCCTGGACGGACGAGTAAGTGCAACCGCTACCGACCCGCAGTGTGACGCTGGTAACGCTGCGAGGGCTGGGTTTGCCGAGCAGTCGCTCGCGTTGGCGTTCCGCTAACTGCCTGACCGTTGACGGCAGGCTGGCCAGCACAGGATCAGCTGCTTCAGTAGTTGGATCCGAGTCGCTGGATTGGCCATGGGCATGGCCGGCGAGCAGCAAATACATCACGGCCAGCAAGCAAGTTGGCAGAAAGCGTATCCCCAGCCCGAGAATCGAGTGTTGCATTGAGTTTCTCCATTCGAAAATTCGTCATCATCAGGGCCTTGGATCACTAGCCCTCATGAATGGCATTCGGAGAAACTGACAGGATTGTGCCACCCGGGTCAGGTCCGGGCGGCGTGCAGCAGCGAATTAAAGGACCTTGGCCTGCGTCAGCGTTTTGGTCCGAGCAGTAGCCACAGAATCAGGCCCAGCAGCGGGAAAAACAAAAGGATAAGAATCCACAAAACCTTGGCGACAGGGCCCGCAGCACTTTGGGCAGTCTTGATGATGGCCCAGATCACGATGATCAACCAGATCAGCCCCAACAGGCCAGCAACTTCTATTCCCACGATGTCATACCTTGTTATCGTTCAGCCAGCAGCGATCATACCGCAGTTGCTGCTCCGAACTCGACGAAGCTTGATGTACACTCAGGTGCTCGAGGGGTGACCCCGGCCCATGCCCCCCGACCAATCAGGAGGCGAGATGTCGGTCTCAGTGTCAAATTCAGGAGCAGTGTCAGCGGGTTGGCAGGGTCATTCAGATTCCTGGAAAGTGCTTATTATTGATGATGAGCCCGAGGTACACGAAGTAACGACCCTGGTGCTGGGCGATTTCGAGTTCGAAGGCCGCCCGCTGCGCTTCCTGCATGCTCACTCCGCCGCCGAAGCCAGGGAATTGCTTGCCGCCCATGACGATCTGGCCGTGGTCCTGCTCGACGTGGTGATGGAGTCCGAGCAGGCTGGCCTCGAGCTGGTTCACCACATCCGGCGTGAACTCGACAATCACTTCGTCCGCATCGTACTCAGAACGGGCCAGCCCGGACAGGCGCCGGAGCGCGAGGTGGTGGCCAATTACGACATCAACGACTACAAGGAAAAAACCGAGCTGACCTCGGAGCGGCTTTATACCACGCTCTATTCCACCCTGCGCGCCTATCGCGACGTGATGATCATCGAGGCCAACAAGCGCGGCCTTGAGCGGGTCATCGAATGCTCCGCGGAAGTTTATTCGCATCAAACCAGCCCGGCCTTTGCCTCGGCCGTGCTGGAACAGATCGTCGGCCTGCTGGGCATGGATCGTGGGGCGCTGTATTGCAAGGTGCCCGATGCCATGACGGCGCCGGAGGATTTTCGCATCCAGGCCGCCACCGGCCCTTACCGCGAGCTGATCGAGCGGCCCTTGGGGGCGGCATTGCCGGCTGACATCATCGACAGCCTGCGCCGGGCGCTGGAAGATCGCAAAAGCGTCATTGCCGACGAGCACTACGTACTGCACTTCACTGACTCGCGCCAGTCCCAGAGCCTTTTGTATGTGGGTGAGTCGTACCGGCTGACCGAGCTTGACCACAAGCTGCTGGAAGTCTTTTGCACCAATGTCTCGATTGCCTTCGAGAATTTGCTGCTGCACCAGGAGCTGGCCGAAAGTCAGACCGAAATGCTGTGCCTGCTGGCCGGGGTCGCCGAGACCCGGTCGCTGGAAACCGCCAACCATGTGCGCCGGGTGGCGGAGATTTCGGCGATGCTGGGTGAGGCCTGCGGCTGGCCCGAGGAGCGGGTGGAAATTCTGCGCCTGGCCGCTCCGCTGCACGATATCGGCAAGATCGGCATCCCGGACGCCGTGCTCAACAAGCCGGGGCCGCATACCGAGGAAGAAACCAAAATCATGCGCAGCCATGTCGATATCGGCGTCGAAATGCTGTCGTCATCCAACCGCCCGCTGTTTGCCATGGCCGCGGAGGTGGCCCGCGACCACCACGAGGATTTCGATGGCAATGGCTATCCGCGCGGGGTCGCTGGAGAAGACATCTCGAAGGCCGGCCGGATTGTGGCCCTGGCCGATGTCTGCGATGCGCTTGGCAGCCGGCGCTGCTACAAGGAGCCCTGGCCGGAGGAGCAGGTCAAGGCTTACCTGTTGGAAAAGCGCGGTACGAAATTTGATCCCGAGCTGGTCGATCTGCTGATGGAGCGCTGGGATGAGGTCATGGCGCTGCGCGAGCGTCTGCCCGACTGACCGTCACTTCTGCTGAGTTTTTGGAATCCTGATCTCGAAGCGTGCGCCCTGACCGGGCGCGGTATTCAATTGAATGGAGCCGCCGAGCACGTTGGTGATCAGGTTATGGGCGATATGCATGCCCAGACCACTGCCGCCCTGGCCACGACGGGTGGTAAAAAACGGATCGAAAATGCGTTCAGCGGTTGCGGGCTCCATACCGCGGCCGTTGTCTGAATAGCACAGTGAAACCGTGCCATCGGCCACGCTGGCTTCGATTCGGATCAGACCTGCCTCGCCCTCGGCGAAGGCATGGGTCAGCGAATTCATGATCAGGTTGACCAGCACCTGGTACAGCGCGCCGGGGAAGGTGGTCATGACAATGCTCGGGGCAATATCAAGTTGGATTTGATGCGGCTGTCGCTTCAGCTGCGGCTGCAGCGACAGCATGATTTCGTCCATGTAACCGGCCAGGTCGAAGGTGCGAAGCTGTTCGCTGGACTGGTCGACGGCAACCTGCTTGAAGCTTCGTACCAGCTCGCTGGCCCGGCGCAGATTGCGCAGAATCATCTGGCTGCTGTTGCGTGAAGCGCTGGCAAAGCGAGCCCACTGGTCGGGACTCAAGTCCGATGATTTTTCCAGCATTTCCTCAAATCGGCGCGCCTCGGTGTCCAGGTGCGAGGCGGCGGTCAGGCCAACGCCCAGCGGGGTATTGATCTCGTGGGCAATGCCGGCCACCAGGCCGCCAAGTGCGGCCAGCTTCTCGGTCTGGACGAGTTGATGCTGGGCCAGCTTCAAGTCTTCCAGGGCCTGGGTCAAGGTTCGATTCGAGGCTTCGAGTTCGCTGGTTCGTTCCTCCACGCGACTTTCCAGTTCCTCGTTCAGGCGACGCAAGGCTTCCTCGGTGCGCTTGACCGCGGTGATGTCACGCGTGGTACCTGACAGGATAACGGCCTTGCCGACCGCATTGCGCCGGGTTACCCGCCCGCGCGACAGCATCCAGCGCCAGTCGGTGCGCGGTGACCGGGCGCGAAACTGGGCTTCAAATCGTTCGCTTTTTCCACTGGCGTGGTTGATGAAGGTCTTTTTCAGGTCGTCGACATCGTCCGGGTGAACCCCGCCCCAGAATTGATCCAGGCTCATCACGGCCACATCGTCGTCGTCACTGGTTCGATCCATGCGATTCTCGCGAATCAGGGTGCCTTTCTCCATGTCGGCTTCCCAGAGCTCGTCGCGACTGCCCCACAGGGCCATGCGCAGGCGCTCTCGGCTGGCCGCGATTTCCTGCTGCGCCTGTTGGCGTCGCTGCCAGCTAAGGCGGGTGCGCCAGATCACGACCAGCAGCACCAGGGCCAGCAGCAGCGCGTAGCTCAGCCACGCTGCACCGCTACGCCATGGCGGGGGTTGTATGGTCAGCGCCAGTATCCTGGGCTCGCCCCAGGGCTGTGATTCCACCCCGGCACTGACTTCGAACTGGTAGTCACCGGGCGGCAGCACCGAATAGGTGGCGAAGGCGCGGCTGGGGCTGGTCTCGATCCAGTCGCGATCCACCCCCTGCAGGCGAAAACGGTAGCGAAGTTGCGCGGCATGACGCAGTTGACCCGGTGCGGTGAATTCGATCGACAGCAGCGACTGGTCATACGGCAACGTCAGCGTCCCAAGCTGGTGCAGCGCTTTCGGCAGCAAGCTGTCGGGCGCGGGTTGCACGGGTTGGTTGAACAGCATCAGCTCGGTCAGCACCACCTGTGGCCGCACGTTGCGCGCCGCGACCTCGTCAAGATTGACCCTGACCAGGCCGCGCAGCCCGCCAAACCAGACATGAGAGGGTGGTTGGCGGTTGATACTGCCAATAAAGAAGCCGGCACCGCTGTGACCGTCGATAAAGGCGAAGTTCTCGATGGTCAGATCGTCAGGACTGATTCGCGCCAGGCCGGCAGTGGTGCTGACCCAGATTCGGCCCTGACGATCTTCGGCAACCTCGCCAATCGCATCGGCGTTCAAGCCTTCGGGTCGACCGATGGCGGTAAAGCGGGGGCCGTTCGCGGTCATTTCCATGCGGTGCAGGCCGCCGCCCTGGGTGCCAAACCAGATCGTGCCGTCAGCGGCCAGCAGCATGCCCGTCACCGAATTGTGGCGAAGCTTGCCCTCGCCGCTGCGAAAACGCTCGAAGCGACCGCTGGCCAGATCCAGGCGGTTCAGTCCCTCGCGGCGCAGCGCTACCCAGATGCCGTCGTTGGCATCTTCCAATATGCCGTTGACTTCGTTACCGGCAATGCTGTGGGGGTCGTCAGGGTCGGGATAAAAGTGCTGAAATCGATCGCAGTCGGGACAAAGATAGAACAAGCCCTGGCCAATGGTTGCGGCCCACAGGCCTCCATTGCTATCGCGCTGCAGGTTTTCAACCAAGGCGTCGTGCGGAATGTCCCGAGCCGGGTCTTCGAACAGGCGCTTAAAACGACCGCTGGCGGCAGACAAGCGCACCAGGCCGCCGCCCAGGGTGCCGACCAGCAGGTCCGGGCCATCATGCAGCAGGCTGCCGACCATGCGATGGGGCAGGCCGCCCGGCTGTTCGGGCTGGGGCCGAACCCATTCCAGCAGCCCGGTTTGCAAATCGAATCGGGCCAGGCCGCCCACATCCAGCACCGAAACCCATAGCGTCCCGTCGGGATTTTCCAGGACGCTGGCCACGGCATTGCCGGGCAAGCTGGCTGGTTCATCTGGGCGATTGCGGACCAGCAGGAAGGCGGTGGTGTCCGGGTCGTGAACGCTCAGGCCGCCGGTCCAGCTGCCCGCCCAGATCAAGCCCTCGGCATCCTCGAGCAGGCTGATGATGCGAGAGCCGCTCAAGCCCAGTGGATCACTGGGGTCGTGGCCCCATGACTGGCTGGTACCCGTTGACAAATCAAGCCGATTCAACCCCGTGATGGTGCCGACCCAGAGCTGGCCATTGCTATCAACCATCAAGCTGCGGATCTGGTTGTCATCCAGCCGGTATTGGCCGGACCGGTGCCAGTGGCGCAGGACCTGGCCGGCATGGTCGAGCTCGAACATGCCGTGGCTGCGGCTGCCGACGAAGTGCCGGTCCGCGCTGATTGCGGCCAGCTCGAGGTTGATATCCATGCCCAGGGCTTCGCCGTGGGTCAGCAGCTGCTGGTCGCCCTCGCTCCAGCGGTAAAGCTGGGCACCGTCAGCTAGCAGCAGGTCGCCGTCGGCCAGGGCGGCCAGCAGGCGCAGCGGGTGGCCCAGGCGGGGAGAGTGAAAAGGCGGCTGACGAAACTGCTCGCGATCCTGGTCCAGCCACTGCAAGTCGCCGTCCTGACTCTGCACCCAGACCCGGTCAAGCGCATCGACCTTGACATGCTCAAGAACGTCCGAGACCAGCGTACCGGGCTGGTCGGGCTGATGGCGATAGCGCTTGAAGCGTGCCAGGGTCGGATCCAGTCGATTCAGGCCGCTGGACTGCGTTGCAATCCACAAAAAACCGGCCTGGTCTTCGGCCAGATCGACGATGTGGTTGTCACCGACGGTGGCCTCGTCGCCAGGCGTATGCCGGAAGACCTCCAGGCGCTGGCCATCGAAACGGTTCAGGCCGTCTTGCGTACCAATCCAGATGAAGCCGCGCTGGTCCTGGTGAATGGCCCGTGCCGTAGCCTGGGACAGTCCGTCGCTGACATCGAGCCAGCGAAATCGCACCTCGTCGACGCCGGGCGGACTGGCCGCTGCGACGGTCCCGATAAAAACCAGGCTGACGAGCAGCCATTGCCCCCATCTTGCGCGTGTCTGACGGTGTCGGATTCCGTTCACCTGCTCACAATAGCCGCAAGTTGGAGTGAAGTCGATCCCGGGGTGAAACGACTATGTCGGAGGTTTCTTGTCAGTGTGGGGGGTTTGTGGCACATTGCAGGTTGTCCCGACTCAGTTTCAAATCATGCGCCACTTCCTCAGCACGGTGGACTGGAACCGCGATGACCTCCAGGCCCTGCTTGATCAGGCAGCCGAACTGCGCCAGCACCGGGTCACCGATCAGCTGAAAGGGCGAACCATTGCCCTGCTTTTTCTCAACCCATCGCTGCGAACACGTTCATCGTTTGAAATCGGCGCTTTCCAGCTCGGGGCCCATGCCGTAGTGCTGGAGCCCGGCAAGGCCGCCTGGGGCATAGAGTTTGAGCCCGGTGTGGTGATGGATGGTGATGCCGAGGAGCATATTGCCGAGGTGGCCGGCGTGCTGTCGCGCTACTGCGATGCCATTGGGCTGCGGGCCTTCCCCTTATTCAAGGACTGGTCGAGTGATCGTCAGGACAAAGTGATTCGTTCTCTGGCCGCGCACGCCAGCGTGCCGGTCATCAACATGGAAACCATCGTCCATCCGTGCCAAGAGCTGGCACTGATGCGCACCATCCAGGACCACCTTGGCCAGCCGGATGGCAAGAAGTTCGTCTTGACCTGGACCTGGCATCCGCGCCCGCTCAACACGGCCGTCGCTAATTCCGCATTGATGATTGCCAGCAAGTTCGGCATGAATGTGACCTTGCTCGTGCCGCACGATGATTACCTGCTCGATGAACAGTTCATGGATGCAGCCTACGCCAATGCCGATGCTTCCGGCGGCAGTCTCGACATCAGCACTGACATCGAGTCGTCCTATCAGGGTGCCAATTTCGTCTACGCCAAGAGCTGGGGCGCCTTGCCCTTGTATGGGCGCCCCGAAGAAGAAGCGCGCTTGCGCGAGCCTTTCCGACATTTCATGGTTGACGGCAAAAAGATGGCCATGACGGACAACGCCTTATTCAGCCACTGCCTGCCGCTGCGCCGTAACATCAAGGCCACCGATGAGGTCATGGACGCTGACTACTGTGTGGCCCAGGACGAAGCTGAAAACCGTTTGCACGTCCAGAAAGCACTCATGTTGGAGCTGATGGGGCCCTGAAGCCGCCAGCTAGCTTCCCTGCCGCTTCCGATGCTTCGAAGTTTCTTACCAAGGTATTACCATGCTTGAGAAAAATATCGTTGTCCTGGCCTTCTCCGGCGGCCTGGATACCAGCTACTGCGTTTTGGCCCTGAAGCAACAGGGTTTTGAGGTTCACACCGCTTTTGTCGATACCGGCGGTATCAGCGCCGAGCAGAAGCAGTGGATTGCCGAGCGTGCCCGTGCTCTGGGTGCTGTCGAGCATCACGAGCTGGATGCGGCCCAGCCGTTGTGGGACCAGTTCGTGGTGCCGCTGTTGTGGTCGGGTGCGCGCATGCTCGAGCAGTACCCGATGTTGTGCTCTGATCGCTATGTGATCGTGCAGCAGTGCCTGGCCCTGGCCGACAAGCTGGGCACCAAACACTTCGCCCACGGCTGTACCGGCATGGGCAACGACCAGCTGCGCTTCGACCAGTCGGTGCGCTCGCTGGGCGATTACCAGATCCACGCCCCGATCCGCGAGCTGCAGCGCGAAACCAGCAATGTCCGCGCCCATGAACTGGAATTGATGGCCGAGGCCGGCGTCGAGGTGCCAACGTCGAATTCGCGCTACTCGATCAATGAAAACCTGCTCGGCGTGACCTTGTCGGGTCAGGAAATCGATGAGTTCGGCGTGCCGGGTGAAGATACCCACGTCTGGTGCCGGCCGCGCTCGGAGTGGCCGGAGCAGCGCCTGGAACTGACCCTGGGCTTCGAGGCCGGGCGCGCGGTCAGTCTGGATGGCGAGCCGATGGCCGGTCCTGCCCTGCTGGCGGAGCTGAACCGGCGGCTGGGTGCCTATGGCGTCGGCCGCCACATCTACACCGGCGATGTCTCGATTGGCTTGAAGGGCCGGATCGTGTTCGAATGCCCCGGCGTCGACGGCCTGATGCTGGCCCAGCGCGCTCTGCGGGAGGCGGTCAATACCCGCCTGCAGAACCAGTTCCAGCAGACCATCGCCAACCGCTGGGCCGAGCTGGTCTACACCGGCTTCTTCTTCGAGCCGCACAAGGCCGATCTGGAAGCCTATCTGAAAAGCGCCAACAGCCACGTTACCGGCGTGGTTCGCCTGGCGACCGAAGGCGGTGTCGTCCATCCGGTCGCGGTTGGTTCACGCTACCTGCTGAAAGACCCGGGTGCGGTCTATGCCCAGTCCGCATCCTGGACCCCGGAAGAAGCCGAAGGCTTCGTCAAACTCATCGGCCAAAGCTCCACCCTGGCCGCCCGGGTGCGGAGTCAGGAATAAAAAGTGGAACCACGGAAGACACGGAACACACGGAATAGAGATTCGTTCTCCGATTGCTCCGAGTTTTTCTTCCGTGCTTTCCGTGTCTTCCGTGGTTCCTAAGCTTTTGAATGCTCATGACATGTAACGAAATGCTGAATCACCTGGAAGCCTTGATTGCCTGTGACAGTCAGAATCCGCCGCGGGCGTTTGATGGCGAGGCGGCGATGTTTCGGTATTGCCGGGAGCAGCTGGAGCAGGCCGGATTTGCAGTCGAGGTAACCGACTTCGGTGATGGCCATGTCAATCTCTACGCCCGCCGCGGCAGTCCATCCGTGCTGTTCAACTGTCATCTTGATACGGTCCCGATCGGGCCGGGCTGGACCAGGCCGCCGCTGGAGCTGACCATCGAGGACGGGCGTGCCTACGGGCGTGGGGTGTGCGATATCAAGGGTGCGGCCGCCGCGCTGCTGGCCGTGGCGGAATCGACCGATGCGCCGATGGCGCTGCTGTTTTCCAGCGACGAAGAGGGGGCCGGCAGCTGCTGTGTCAGGAAGTTTCTGGAAAGCCCGGCGCACCGCGACTATCAGCAGGTCGTGGTCTGCGAGCCGACCGGCTGTCGGGCCATCCTGGCCCATCGCGGTTTTTTATCGGTGAAAGGCCGTTTTGCCGGGTTAATGGGTCATTCGTCGGAGTTTCGGGCCCTGGCAGACAATGCCAACCACCGGCTCAGCCGCTGGACGGTGGCCGCGCTGGACTACTGCGCCGCCGAAGCCGAGGCTGGTCGCCACACCTGTTTCAATCTGGGCTTGGTCAACGGCGGCACCAAGTCGAACGTGATAGCCGGTGAGGCCAGCCTGCACTACTCGGCCCGCCTGGGCCCCGGGCAGTCCAACGAGGCCCTTTTCGACGCACTGAAAGACCTGGCCGGCGCCGATCGCCATGCCGAGTGGCATATTCCCTTCGCCGGCCCGCCGCTGCCGGCCGCCGGTCGCGACGATGCTGCTGCCCGAGCCTTCTGCCAGCACTATGAGCTGGACATTGGCGAGCCGGTCGGCTTCTGGACAGAGGCGTCTTTGTTCTCCGATGCCGGCATGAATGCGCTGGTGCTGGGACCGGGCGATATTGCCCAGGCCCATGCTGTCGACGAGTGGGTCACGCTGGAGCAATTGGATCGCGCCGCCGCAATCTACGCGGCCCTCGTGGGCTGAAGCGAATCAGCGGCTCACGTCGCCAAGCGCGGCATCGGGGACGACGTAGGAAGTCATCAGCAGCGGGTCCTGCCATTCCAGCATGTCGGGAAAGCGGGCGGGGACAATCTCGACGGCGAAAATTTCCTGTACCCCATCCTCGAAGCGCAGGAAGGCCAGGGTCTCGCCGGTCTGCCAGTTGACCACCCAGACGCCGCTCTGCCGCTCTTCCTCGGCCAGGCGCTCGACCAGCGGAAAGCCGCTGAAGACGGCGCTTTCGCGAACCTGCGACAAGCCGATGAAGGCCAGCGGCCCAATAAAGGCCAGGCCACGGGTAAAGCCGGGCAGGGTTGCTATGGTTTGCCATTGACCGCTGGCCGGGTCGACCC
>SKQI01000288.1 GCA_007119095.1 Wenzhouxiangella sp.
ACCATCATGCACCTGCTGCCGGCGCTGCTGACGCGCTTTCGCAACAAGCATCCGGGCATCTTGGTCCATCTGCATAACGTGTCCGGCGCCGATGGCCTGGGCATGATCAGAGACGACGAGGTCGATTTTGCCGTCGGCTCCATGCTGCAGGTTCCTGACGACATCGATTACCGGCCGATTTACCGCTTCAACCCGGTGCTGATCATGAGCCCGGATCACCCGCTCAGCCGCAAGCGCAAACTGACCTTGGCCGATATCAGCCCCTACGGACTGATCCTGCCGCCGCGCCGTCGAACCACTTATCAACTTGTCGACGTTGTTTTCCAGAAACATCGCCTGCCATTTCGCGTCACCCTGGAAGTCGGCGGCTGGGAGGTAATCAAGCGTTATGTCAGCCTGGGACTTGGCATTTCCATCGTTACCAGCATCTGCATTACCCAGGCGGATCGCGAGCGCTTGCTGGTTCGTGACATGAGCGATTACTTTCCGCAGCGCTCCTACGGCGTGGTCATGCGTCGCGGGGCCTATCTGTCACCGCAGGCAGAGCGCTTCATCGACCTGATCAGCCCGGAGCTGTTTGGAACCCACTGAAACAACCGATAGCGGCCGGCTGCCGAGCCCGTCTGGACAGGTTTTCTTTTCGCTCACCACCCCCATATCCAGGATCATGACTGAATCAAAGCCCCTGATCATGGTCGCGCTGTCCGGCGGCGTGGACTCCGCGACGACCGCGTGGTTGCTGAAGCAACGCGGCGAGCGCCTGGCCGCCATGTTCATGAAAAACTGGGAAGAAGAGGACGCTTCGAGCGGCTGTACCGCCGAGGCCGACGCGGCCGATGCGCGCCAGGTTGCCGATCTGCTCGGCATCAGCTTCCACGGACGCAATTTCGCCCTGGAATACTGGGAAGACGTTTTCGAACACTTCCTGGCCGAGCTGGCAGCCGGCCGCACGCCCAACCCGGATATCCTCTGCAACAGGGAAATCAAGTTCAAGGCGTTTGTCGAGCACGCCCGTGACCTGGGTGCAAGCTTTGTCGCCACCGGGCACTATGCGCGGCGACGCGACAATCCAGACGGATCAGTGTCTCTGTTGAAGGGCGTTGATCCCGGAAAAGACCAGACTTATTTCCTGCACGCGCTGACCCAGGAACAGCTGAAGATTGCCCTGTTTCCGCTCGGCGAGCTGGAAAAGCCGGCAGTACGAGAGCTGGCAAAGCAAGCCGCCCTGCCGGTGGCAACCAAAAAAGACTCAACGGGCATCTGCTTTATCGGCGAGCGGAATTTCGATAGCTTCATAGCCCGCTACCTGAAGGCCGAACCAGGTGATATCTGCACCAACGATGGCCAGGTGATTGGCCGCCACAAAGGACTGATTCATTACACACTGGGGCAGCGCAAGGGCCTGGACATCGGCGGCGTTCGCGGTTTTCCGGAAGCGCCCTGGTTTGTCGCCCACAAGGACCTGGCCCACAATCGACTGATCGTGGTCCAGGACGGCGAGCACCGCCTGCTGATGTCTGACCGCCTTGAAGCCGGCAATCTCAACTGGATTTCAGGAGATGCGCCTTCTGCCGGTACTCGACTGACCGCCAAAGTACGCTATCGCCAGCCCGACCAGGCCTGCACCGTTGAACGGGTCGACAATGACCAGTTGATCCTGGTTTTTGACCGACCGCAGCGGGCGGTAACCCCGGGCCAGTCCGTGGTGATGTACGATGGCGACGTATGCTTGGGTGGCGGGGTAATCCAGGGCTGCAACGCACCTCTGCCCGATGCCTTGCTGAAACAAACGACCGAACAATAACGATGAGAGAAGCAACCATTGCCTTCGCCGGCATGCTGCAAGCCAGCGAACTGGTCCGCCAACTGGCCACCTCCGGCACCTGCAGTCAGACGGCGGCCAGGGCAAGCTTGGGCAGCATCTTCAACATGGCGCCCGAATCTACGGAAGACGTTTTCGGCGGTCTCGGCGGCGTTCGCATGGGCCTGCGGGTGATGATCGAGCTGTTCGGTTCTCGCAACGCCCATGAAAGTCTGCAAAGTCTCAACTACGCATTGGGCATCGCGAAACTCGCCGGCCAGGTTGAGCGAGACGGCGCGCGCCAATCCGAACTCGGCCGGGAAATCTCCCTGATTGAAACGGCATGGCGGGATAGCACTGAAACACTGGATGAGTGCGTACTGAGCCAACTGGCGGATGCCTATCAGCGACACATCTCCAGCCTAGACTTTCGGCTATCGGTCAACGGCAAACCGGAATACCTCAAGCAGCCAGAAAAAGTGGCCTTCATTCGTGCCTTGCTCCTGGCCGGCATTCGCTCAGCGTTTCTTTGGCGCCAGGTTGGTGGTCGCCAATGGCGCTTGATCTTTCAGCGTCGGAAGATGTTGGGCGAAGCCGAGTCCTTGCTGGCAGCCTGATCAATCGCCAGGCCAACCCGACCATCGTCGAAGGGCGTCAGGCGGGCTCAGCGTGATAAAATGCAAAGCTGACCTGGGCGGCCTTGGCTGCCGGACCTAAACCTATCGTTACTACTTCTTAAGGAGAGTCCCATGCGTGACGAGCTTGGCTGCCGCGACAGTTTCGAGGCTGACGGCAAGCGCTTCGGTTTCTACAGCCTGAAAAAACTGGCCGAGAAGCATGACAGCGTCAACCGCCTTCCCTACTCGCTGAAAATCCTGCTCGAGAACCTGCTGCGTCACGAGGATGGCCTGAACATCTCCGCCGACGATATCGCCGGACTGGCCAACTGGGACGCCAAGGCCGAGCCCGACACCGAAATCTCGTTCACGCCAGCGCGCGTGGTGCTGCAGGATTTCACCGGGGTGCCGGCGATTGTTGACCTGGCCGCCATGCGCGATGCGATGAAGAAGCTCGGCGGTGACCCGAACCGGATCAACCCGCTGTCGCCGGCCGAACTGGTCATCGACCACTCGGTGCAGGTCGACAACTACGGCCGCGCCGACGCGCTGGACCTGAACAATCAGATCGAGTTCCAGCGCAACAAGGAACGCTACGCTTTCCTGCGCTGGGGCCAGGGCGCGTTTGACAACTTCAAGGTCGTGCCGCCGAATACCGGCATCGTCCACCAAGTCAACCTGGAACATCTCTCGCGCGTCGTGTTCGGGGAAAAAGTCGATGGTGAGCTGATGGCCTGGCCCGACACCGTAGTCGGCACCGACTCTCATACCACCATGATCAATGGCTTGGGGATCCTGGGTTGGGGCGTGGGCGGCATCGAGGCCGAGGCCGCCATGCTCGGCCAGCCGATTTCCATGCTGATTCCGCAGGTGATCGGTTTCAAGCTGACCGGCAGGCTGCCGGAAGGCACCACCGCCACCGACCTGGTGTTGACCATCACCCAGATGCTCAGAGAAAAGGGCGTGGTCGGCAAGTTCGTCGAGTTCTTCGGCGACGGCCTGTCGCACCTGCCGCTGGCCGATCGGGCCACGATCGGCAACATGTCGCCCGAGTTCGGCTCGACCTGTGCGATCTTTCCGATCGATGCCGAAACCATCCGCTACCTGGAGCTGTCCGGACGCGACGCCAGTCGCCGCGAGCTGGTCGAAAACTACGCCCGCGCCCAAGGCATGTGGCGCGATGACGGCGATGCCGACCCGATCTTCACCGACATCATTGAGCTGGACATGAGCACAGTGGTGCCCAGCCTGGCCGGCCCGAAGCGTCCGCAGGATCGCGTCCTGCTCAGCAATGCCAAAAACGACTTCCTGGCCGCCAAGACCAAGATGACCGCCGAGCGCGATGCCGCTCACAGCAAGGAAGAAGCCCGTTTCGCCGGTGAAGGCGGCAGCACCGCCGTTGGTGCGCGCCTGCCGGCCGGCGTGGCCGAGGTCACCTACAAGGACCAGACCTTCCAGCTCAGCGATGGTGCGGTGGTCATTGCTGCCATCACCTCCTGCACCAACACATCCAACCCGGCCGTGATGCTGGGTGCCGGCCTGCTCGCGCGCAACGCCCGCGCCAAGGGCCTGAACGTCAAGCCCTGGGTCAAGACCTCGCTGGCACCCGGCTCCAAGGTGGTGACCGACTACCTGACCAAGGCCGGCCTGGTTGACGATCTCGAGGCCCTGGGCTTCTACACCGTCGGCTACG